>JBBRYZ010000055.1:0-25323 GCA_038237165.1 Bacteroidales bacterium
TATTCTTCTTAACCTCGATTCGGAAGACGAAGGCGAATTATACGTAGGCTGTGCCGGCGGAACCAATGCAAATGCCACTTTCAGCTATACTGAAGAAAAAGTTAACCAGGGTGTAGCTTCATTTAAACTGGCTATTACCGGATTAAAAGGAGGTCACTCAGGTCTTGAAATCATACTGCAACGCGGTAACAGTAACAAGCTGATGAACCGTTTCCTGCAACATGCAGTTGTAAAACATGGCTTGCGGCTGGCAACCATCGAAGGAGGCAGTCTGCGTAATGCGATACCCCGCGAATCCTTTGCTGTTGTTACTGTTTCTCCATCGAAAGCTGATGACCTTGTAAAATGTGTTTCCGATTACGAAAAGCTCTATCGCAGCGAACTTTCAGCAACTGAGCCTGATTTAAAATTCACCATTTCAGCTGTTTCGACACCAAATACCGTAATTGATGCTGCTTCGCTCGACAAAGTGATGAAAGCCATCAATGCTTGTCCCAACGGCGTTATGCGTATGAGCGACGATATGAAAGGACTTGTTGAAACTTCAACCAACCTGGCAAGTGTAAAATCAGGTGATGGTAAAATACTGATTCAATGCCTGCTTCGTAGTTCTGTGGATTCATCACAGTCGGACCTTGCAGGAATGATAAAAGACGTTTTCGAACTGGCAGGAGCTGATGTTGTTCTTAACGGAACCTATCCCGGATGGAAACCCAATATGAAATCGGCCATCCTGATCACGATGCAGGATGTTTACCAGAAATTATACGGACGTATTCCGGAAATAAAGGCAATACATGCAGGCCTCGAATGCGGTTTGCTGGGCGGAGTTTATCCAAATTGGGATATGATTTCCTTCGGACCAACAATTCGCTATCCACATTCGCCCGACGAAAAAGTACATATTGCTTCCGTCGGAAAATTCTGGAACTACCTTATTAACACGCTGAAAGATGCGCCTTTGAAGTAAAGTATCTCTTTCCGGATTATATAAAAATCCTTACTTTTTGTAAAAAACACATCAGGTAAGGATTTTTTTTATAAACCATTTGGATATTTGGATACATTTCCTACCTTTGCACCCCTAAAAACTACCAATCATGAAGAGGACTTTCCAGCCATCAGTAAGGAAAAGAAAAAATAAACACGGATTCAGACTAAGAATGTCGACTGTTAACGGCCGCAGGGTTTTAGCTGCCCGCAGAGCACGTGGACGTAAGAAATTAACTACTTCTGACGAAGGTAAGTAATTCATTTTCTGAGATTGCTGTTGATTTAGATTACAGCATATATTTTATAAATGCATTCCGGAGGAGGCTCTCAAGCCTGCCTCCTTTTCTTTTTACGGAAGTCGCATTCTGTTTAATCAGAGCACATTACTCAAAATAAAAAAACGTATGGCACTCTGAAACTAAGTTTACTGAAATCCAGAATATAGATTGAACATACAGGCATCAATATATTAGGGTTAGCTGAATAACTTAATTATCCTGTTTCATTTGCCCGTAGGGCATTTATATCAATAAGAGAAGGTAAAGGATTAAATCAAATTGCCCATAGGGCATTAATAATCAAAATATTATGTAAATCCCCTCTGGGGAATAATCCATCTTCGAACTATTATTCTATTAATATGCATCCCCTAACGGGGAATGTTAAATTAGCATATGCAAGGTTTAGCTAACTATTATTTATGCTTCCTTGCTTTTAATACCAAAATTTACATTGGCAAATAACTGTAATTCAATAATATATTTTACAGTAAGTCCTACGATTAATTTACCATAAAATTATATTTCACAATAATCTATTGTCCCAATAATAATCTTCTATTCTTGCCAGCACAACATCCTTCTTAAAATCAGGATGTTCCGTATTTATCACATAATTATATTCATAAGGAATTATTATTGATGGCACTTTTAAAAGCAAAGACCTTTGTTCGTTGTACCATTTTACCCCTATTTGCTGAAGAGTAGCAACAGCTTCCATAGTTCTCCAATTCGCGGGCAGTTCGTTTATCCTGATTTGCCTTACATTGCTTTCATCATCCGGGATTGAAATAACCATGACCTTATAAGCTGTACCGGAAATAATTGAATTCCTATGAACAACCAATTCAAGAGTTGATAAAGATCGGGAAGAGCCCGAATAAACTACGAATTGCCCCCGAAAATTCCACCTGTTAGCAAAACCTGAAGCAGTTATCCTGTCTGAATATAATTCCCTGCAAATCCTGAAAACTTCCATAATCAGTTCTATATATTATCGCCAAATTCCATAGCTGATAGCCTATCGTCAACAAAGCGGATTCCGGACACAGTATTTAAATAGGAATTGGGAAATTTATTATCAAAATAGAAATTTCCTGCATTTAACCATTTATTAAATTCATTTGAAGATCCAAAAACCAGGATTCCATGTTTGATTAAGGAAAGTAAAAGCAAAATGTGTTCTTTGATGTTTTCCTTGAATTTAATTTCCGGTTGCCGGTATGTTCTGAATGTTCTGACACTGATATTAAGCCAGTCAGAAATAACATCATCATTAAAGCCGGTAAGATCTTTAATCATGTTGATAAACTTCCAGTTAACATCTTTTGTATGAAGGAAAGTCAATATGTCACTATCTGATAATTGCCCTGGAACTCCATATAAAACTGAAGGGTCTTCGACAATTAATTTTTTCTTATCCATAACCTTACTATTTAACACCGACAAAAATAGGCAATTTTTCCTGTTAAAACAAGCAATTTTTCTTTTTCTGTAATTATTCTTTTGATTGCGACTTTATAATTAAAGATATAGCAACCCTCACTGCTTCCTATTCAGGAAAAAACTGTAATTTAGCGCCCCTTTTGATTACCAATGAATTCCATTTTTTACAAAGACACAGCAAGCGGATTATGCGACTGATCCTGATAGTTTTATTGATTTACGCAGTTTTTTCCTTTATTATGCGCCACGTTGTTCCATCAATGATGCGCAAGTATGTTAATGATTTTCAGAAACAGTTTACAGGCCAGAATCAAAACAGCCAACAGGAACAAACTACCAAAAAAGAAGGGGAAGTATCCATCACATTTGTAGATAAGGATACACCCAAAACTCAAAATCCGGATAATGAAGATTATGTGGATTATGAAGAGATAAAATAGAGCAAATAACAGTTTTACACATAAATACCAATACTAAAGCTACTTTCGCATGAAGCAAATCAATTACAAACAGGCTTTACCTTATCTTGCAGCAATCGCAATATTTGTTGTTATATCCCTGGCATATTTCAGCCCGCTGCTCGAAGGCAAAAAACTGAAGCAGTCGGATATCACGCAATTCAAAGGCATGTCGAAGGAGATTTCGGACTTTCGCGATAAAACAGGCGAAGAAGCATTATGGACTAACAGCATGTTTGGAGGCATGCCGGCTTATCAGATTTCGGTTCAATACAAAGGGAATGTGCTGCGTTACCTTGATGGGCTTATGCAGTTGTATCTTCCTCAACCTGCTGGGATGGTATTCCTGTACATGATTGGATTTTTTATTTTATTGCTGGTTTTAAAAGTGGATAAATGGCTGGCGATTGCCGGGGCAATTGCGTTTGCATTTTCGTCGTATCTCTTTATTATATTCGAAGCCGGACATAACAGCAAGGCACATGCCATAGGATATATGGCCCCGGTGCTGGCAGGCCTCATACTAACTTACCGCGGCCGCTACCTTGCAGGCGGAATAATGGCAGCAATTGCCCTTTCGCTCGAGCTGCTTACTAACCACTTGCAAATCACTTATTATCTTATTCTGGTCGCAGGAGTTTTAGTTATCACTGAACTTGTAGGTAGTATCCGCAAAAAACAACTCCCTGGATTTGCAAAAGCAACAGGCGTATTGGTTATAGCTTCCATTTTTGCTGTTGCAACAAACATCACTAACCTATGGGCAACTTATGAGTATGGAAAAGAAACCATAAGGGGAAAAACGGAACTGACTACCGAAAAAACGAACCGTACCAGCGGTTTGGACAAGGATTACGCAACCGGTTGGAGCTATGGCAAAATGGAAACATTTACTTTGCTTATTCCCAACTTTAACGGTGGTTCATCACAAGGCGCTCTAACCGAAACATCAAATTCCTATAAAGCGCTCAGGGCAAATAATATCGATGATAACCAGGCCAGTAAAGTAATCAAAGCTCTGCCGCTTTATTGGGGAACGCAGCCTGGAGTTGCCGGTCCTGTATATATCGGAGCCATCATCATGTTTCTGTTTATATTTGCTTTATTTGTTGTTGAAGATAAATATAAATGGTGGCTGCTGGCAGCAACGGTTCTCTCCATTTTGCTGGCATGGGGTAAAAACTTTATGCCGTTTACCGATTTCTTCCTTAATTATGTTCCGGGCTATAATAAATTCAGAGCTGTTTCAATGACTCTTGTTATAGCTGAGTTATGTATTCCGCTACTGGCAATATTAGGATTGCAGAAAGCTATTATGGGCGAAATCGATAAGAAGAAACTTTTAAAATACCTCTATTACTCACTAGGAATTGCAGGTGGCGTTAGCCTGATTTTCGCTGTGGCAGGAAGCGCGTTATTCGATTTCGCTTCACCGGCTGATGATCAATATAAAGCCTATTTCCCCGACTGGCTGATGGCTGCCATACGCGAGGACAGAGCGGCAATTTTTAGTGCCGATGCGTTCAGATCGTTTGCATTTATTCTGCTTGCAGGGGCCGCTATATGGGCCATGATTAATCAAAAGATAAAGAGACCTGTATTTTATAGTGTTTTGATACTGCTCATCCTGATCGATATGTGGTCGGTGAACCGACGATACCTGAATAATGATAGTTTTGTTCGTAAAAGTGTTGCCGCAGTTCCGTTTCAGCCTTCAACAGCCGACCAGATCATAATGAAAGACAAGGATCCTGATTTCAGGGTTTTTAATCAGGCAGTAGGTAATCCGTTTGCTGATGCCAGTACTTCCTATTTCCACATGTCGCTTGGAGGATATCATGGCGCCAAATTACGTCGTTACCAGGAACTGATTGACCATCAGCTTTCAAAAGGCAATATGAATGTGTTCAATATGCTCAACACCAAATACTTTATTGTTCCTGACCCAAAAGGCGGACAGCCGCAAATGCAGATTAATATGCAGGCTATGGGAAATGCCTGGTTTGTAAATAATGCGCATGCTGTGAACAATGCCGATGAAGAAATCAACGCACTAACCGACTTTGTGCCTTACGAAACAGCCATTTATGATAAACGCTTTGAAAATCAGGTTAAAGGACACTTTATAAGCAAAGATTCGTTGGCAACTATCGTTCTTACTGATTACAAGCCTAACCACCTAACCTACAAATCGCAAACCAGCAAAGAGCAGCTGGCTGTTTTCTCGGAAATTTATTACGATAAGGGCTGGAATGCTTATATCGACGGAGTAAAAGCGCCGTATTTCCGCGCCGATTATGTGTTACGTGCCATGATAGTTCCTGCCGGTGTTCACACCATTGAATTCAAATTTGAGCCAAATGCATATAAAACAGGCGAAAAAATATCACTGGCTTCATCACTTCTGTTAGTCTTGCTTGCTTTAGGAGCCATTGGATTTATGGTTCAGCAAAAAAGAAAAACAGAGAGTAAAAAGGCTTAATGCCTGAGCCATGAACACTCCGGGCAAACGCAAGGTACTTATAATCACCTACTACTGGCCTCCCAGTGGGGGTGCCGGTGTACAGCGATGGCTTAAATTCAGCAAATACCTTCGCGGTTTTGACTGGGAGCCCATAATATATACTCCCGAAAACCCGGAAGCCCCCGCCATTGACAATTCAATGGAAAGTGATATCCCTGATGGAATTACAATTATTAAGCGACCCATTACCGAGCCATATAGCGCATATAAGCGGTTTGTAGGCATGAAACCGGGCGAAAAAGTAAATGCCGGTTTCCTGCAGGAAAAAGAAAAACCAGGCATGTCCGAAGGATTTGCCGTATGGCTCCGGGGTAACTTTTTCATTCCCGATGCAAGAAGGTTCTGGATAAAGCCTTCATCAAAATTCTTAATACATTACATAAAGGATAATCCTGTTGATGCCATTGTTTCCACAGGACCGCCACATTCGATGCACCTGATTGCATTAAATATACATGAAAAACTTAATATTCCATGGCTTGCCGATTTCCGCGATCCATGGACAGGAATTGATTTTTACCATCAGCTTAAACTAACATCATTGGCAGACCGGCTTCATCATAAACTTGAGAAAAAAGTACTTACTTCGGCTACAGCGGTTACGGTGGTGAGTCAGGATATGGCGAATGAGTTTGATGGAATTGTAAAACGTGATTACAAACTGGTAACTAACGGTTATGACGAAGATGATATCAGTCCGCTGCCAATAGATCAGCTGGATTTAAAATTTTCAATTTCTCATATTGGAAGTATCAACGCTTCACGCAACCCTGTAAAACTATGGAAAGTTATATCAGAAATGGTAAAAGAAAATTCCGGATTTGCCAATTCACTACAGATAAAACTGGTAGGAAAAGTAGATATAGGCGTGTTGAAAAGTATTGAAGAAAGCGGTCTAACCCGATATCTTACCCGTATTGAATATATGTCTCACAGGGAAGTGATGCATGAAATCCAAAAATCACAGGTGCTGCTGCTACTCATCAACAATACGCCCAATGCAAAAGGCATCCTCACCGGGAAGATTTTTGAATACCTTGGATCAGGAAGGCCAATCCTGAGTATTGGACCTGAAGATGGCGAGGCTGCCGAAATGCTGAGAGATTCAAATGCAGGGCAAACGGCAGGTTATGAAAATGAAGAATTAATGCGACGTTTATTGTTTGAATATTTTATCAGGTTCAGTAAGCGACAACTTGAAGGTAATAAAGATAACCGTTTGAAATATTCGCGAAAAGTTTTAACCTCTGAAATTGCCGATATCTTAACCGGGATGCAGAAGATTGAAGACTGAAAAATTATTTGATATTTGAATTGAAAATTGAAATCAGAAGAAATTGAGGATTGGTCAATAAATAAAAGGCCTGTTAATTCGTTTTCTTCAACAAATCTTCCAAAAGTTGCCGAATAGCTGATTCCCGAAACAGTTTATTATAATTGCCAACCACTCTTTTCCGGGCCTTCAGAGCAAGTGATTCAGTATCAGATTTGAGTGCAGCATCTAGTAATGATTTTAACTTTGCAGAATCATATTTCTCAAGTACGAAACCTGAATCACCAATTATGGAATCCATAATACCCACTTTGCTTGCTATTGGAATACAACCACATGCCATAGCTTCGACCATTGAAACTCCAAATCCTTCAGAAACCGAAAGCTGACAGTAAAAGGCAAACTCCGACATTTTTGAAGGTAGCAATTCATTAGGAATAAAATCAACGAGATTCAGGTTAGCAGGTTTTTCAATTTTGAAGCCGGGTGCAAGACGCCCGATGATAGTAAATTTGCAATAAGGGAAATTCCTTGCCGCATCAATAAAAAGGTCCAATCCTTTTAAGAGATAATTCCGTTGATCAATATAATTTACAACGGTAAGAAACGAGTTCCTCCTTCTCCTGATGTTAGTGTCAGGTTTAAACAGTTCGGTATCAATACCATTATAAATAACTGTACATGGCGTTTTGATAGATAGATCGAAATATCTGAAACCTTGTTTCGGAAAATCAGAGTCCCGGTAGGTGTACTCATATTCTATCAAGGATTGGCTTGGTGCAGAAATATGTGTTGCATACTTCAGGCTTTTAAGTGTAAACCAGGCCAACAAAGGTTTACGCAGGTTGCCATAGTTAATTTCCGGAAAAGAAACGCAATCAGTACCACCAACCACCACCAGGCAAGGCTTACGGAATATTTTTGCAAAAAGAACAGGCAGTAGCGAATGATAACCGGCAAACTGGCAAACCAGAATGGCAGCAGAGCGGATATTGAGCAATAAGAACAATTTCTGCCTGATAAATGAAAACGGTAGTTTCAGTTTATGGGAAGGCTGGAATGGGAAAACCTTAACGGAATAATTTTTCTGAATCGACAATGTATCCTGCACGACAAAAGAGGAAGCCCTAGGATAAAAATACAGCAAAACAGGCTTGTCCTTTTGAGCAATATCCATTTGATTATCAGCTAATCCGTTCATTTCCTAACTAGTATGCTTCTATAATGAATTATAAATCTTTCCTGAAAAACAAGGCATCAAACTGCAACATTTCACGGTTATCCGGATCTGTAAAGCCAGGAATTATACGGCTAAGTTTAAAATTTCTCTCCTCCAGAAACCGGCAAATGGAGTAATAATTTTCTTCTCCTTCGTAAAGTTGTGTAGCCGACAATTCAAGCTGAATTCCTTTAATTTTACTTAATGAATTGGTAGCCCCTTCCAGTACCTTCTTCTCATAACCCTGTGTATCCACTTTCAGAAAAACTGCTTCACCTGATATCCCAAGCGTTTCATATATACTATCCAAAGTCTTGATTTCAATCTGCTCTTCATTAATGTACTCTGAGCCTGGCGCCGCCTTCCGGTGTGAGTCGGACATTGGTAGAATTGAACTGCTGGGCGAATGTTTTGAAATATGAATCTTCGCAAAAGCTTCAGCTTCGCCTAAAGCATAATTAAATGTTTGCCATTCCCGATCATTGGAAGCATTCTGTTCAATTATTTTATACGCATCGCTCAAAGGTTCGAATGAAAGGATGCGACCCTTATAGCCTGCTTTACGCAATTCGATACTGTACTGCCCAATATTACCACCGACATCCAGAACAGTATCTATATTGTTAAATTTTAAATGATTAAGAATTATGTGAGCCGGATTACTCGTTTTATATTTCACCACATCATACCCAATAGGGTTAATCACACTCCTTAAAATCTTTAATGTACTATCTTTCAGGCTCATTTTGTTTGTATTAATATAATCTGATTTTTTTTATCAAAAGTACGATGATATCCTTTTCTTAAGTTTTAACATGCCCTCTCCTGCCCTCTGTAATTCTATTGTTTCAAATAAATTGAGTTTATAAAGCACAAAAGGAAATATCGCAAGCAGGATGATGCGGGTTAACGCGACCAGGATTTTTTGACCGGAATCTATTTGAACTCCAAGAACAAAAAGGACTATAGCCAAAATCAATACCGTAAATATTTTTTTCCATTCAAAGCCTATCGGCATAAAGCGATTTGCCAACCACGCTATAAGTATAGTATTAATCAACTGTGAAATCAGAGCTGAGTAGGCAGTACCAATAAATCCAAACTTTCTGATCAGTATAAAATTTAAACCTATATTAACCAATGCTGCAACGAAAGTGGGAATAATGTAGTAACGGGTTTTATTTTTTAACGTCAGTCCTATATTCACAAAATAATTCATGCCCATAATCAGGAAAGCACATGAAAGTATCGGAACTATTATCATACCGTTCCAATATTCCTTATTATGAACCAGTGGCCAAAGGATGATTTTGTAGAAAAACAAAAAGAAAAGCACCACATAAGTCATTACAAAAGTATAGTAAAATAACATTTTTCTGTAAAACCTCACATTATCATGCTGTTTCTCCTGCTGATACATCGAAGGCAGGTAACTGATACCAATTGATTGCACGAGCAGCATTACGATATTTGCTATTTTGAACCCGAAACCATACATCCCTGTCTGGCGTTCGTCCGAAAGCCAGTTAAGCATAAATCGGTCGCTCGACGCAAAAATAAGATAGCCGATCATGGAAATGGACAAAGGCACACCGTATCGCATTGCCATGGTTATTTTACTGAAGTTAAACCTGAATTTAATACGTGGCATAATAACACTGCCAAACTGAAAAAGCATTATCGCACCTGATCCGAGTAATCGGCCATACAAAATACCTTCGATACCCAGGTTTTTAATTATGACAAAATAAATAGTCGCCGCCACACTGATCAAAAGCCTGACAAGGTTTGTAGTTATGTAAACAATTGGTTTACCCTCATATTGCAAAACCTGGAAAGGAATAATGTTGTTGATCTCAAAAAAGGTGACGGTCAATATCAACAGAATCAGATAGGAATAATCCATATTTCCCCAAAAGAGCGCCGATATCTGTGGCCGGATAAAAGTAAGAATACCCAGTGAAACGAGGGAAAAAAGCAGCAGGCCTGCAACATTGCTGAACAAAAACTCACCGTAAGCATCATTTTCCTTTTCCCGGTAAAAGTATCGCTCATGCCCGGATGTTATCCCAAAATTTAAAAGTGCCAGCAAAGCCATAATGATAAGCTCCATAATGGCAAGCACACCGTATTGATCAATGGAGATATGCCTGGTATAAATAGGTATTAAAATGAACCCAAGTGACTTATTAAGGATGTTGCCAAGCCCGTAATACATGGTATTGGCACCTATTTTCCTTACTTTACTGAGCATGTATAAATCTTATAGAAACCAACAAAAACACGACAAATGTAAACAATATTGGCGAATGTTGGAAAACCACAGGAATGGCAGTCATCGCAAAAGCAAAAAAGAGTATTTTTGCAACACAGGCAACATATGGTTTTCACCATATATGTGTTATTACAAACCATAACATTTTTTCTTATAAATATATACCTATGGGAGCTGTTACATTTGGCATTCCGAAAAAGCTTATTCTAAACATTAAGGAACACTTTTCAATCGATCAGTTTATTGAAACCGGCACTTTCAAGGGCAAAAGTTCCTCCTGGGCCGCAAAATTCTTTAAAGAAGTTATTACGATAGAAAATTCGAAAGAGTTGTTTGAATCTACGTCAAAAAATCTTGCCGGATATAAAAACATAAGCTGCTTATATGGTAATTCATCAAAGGAATTGGCTAAAGTAGTTTCAAAACTCAGCCAGCCTGCAATATTTTGGCTCGATGCGCATTGGTGTGGCGGATCCACTTACGGAAATAATGATCCCTGTCCGCTTCTGGAAGAAATAAGGGTAGTTAAACAATCGGAGCTTAATCATATTCTGTTAATTGATGATGCCCGATTTTTCGTAAAACCACCGGCTGAGCCACAGGATCCGGAGGCATGGCCGGGATTGAAAGAAATTACGGATTTGCTGAACAAGGATAATGACTATTTTACATTTGTGAGCGAGGACGTTATAGTCTCAATGCCAGTTTCGGGTAGAAAAATGCTGCAACCCTATTTCAACGAGATTCACCGTACCGAATTTCCGGGAGGAGGAGTTTTAAAAAACGTCCAGGCCGCATTCAGGAATATTTATAGAAAGTGGATAAATTAATCTACTTCCCCGCAATCGCTTTTTTACTTTTTAATATCCAGCCACTAACGGTTTCAATAAAACGGTAAAGTTTTTCTTTTTTCTTGAGTTGATTAATAATCTGACCAAAATTTGAATTGTAAAAATACCTGTACTCCATCAGGTCGTCAACTTGTTTGGGAAAGTTTCTTTTAAGGCAGTCATATGATTCCTCGCGGGCAAGAGGGAAGTTGTTCAGACTGCTGCTTATACCGTCAAGTTTAAAGAAGCTGAAGTCAACGTCAATATGCTGATAGCTTTTATCGTGAAGAGATAATGCTTTAAGGAAGAATTCCCAGTCCGAAACAATTTTGTAACTCTCATTGTAATAACCTATTTCATCAAACAAACTCCTTTTGATCAGAGTTGCCTGGTGAGGCAGGCTATGAATACATAATTTGTGAAGCGAGATGGTTTCAGGCGAACTTACTCTCCGGAATTTATTATTTGGCCTCATTTTGAGTACATTACCCGAAATTATATCGGCATCAGCTTTTTCAGCAAAAATCCTTTCAATTACAGTTGAATCAAAAAGATAATCTCCCGAATTTAAAAAGTAGCAGTATTCGCCCTTTGCAATCTTGATGCCTTTATTCATGGCATGATAGGTTCCTTTATCAGGCTCACTGATCCAATAATTCAAATGATCCGCGTAACGCTTAATTATATCAACACTAGTATCGGTAGAATTTCCATCAATAATAATAAATTCAAAATTGCGAAAAGTTTGAGCAACAACACTTTCAATGGTCTTTTGTAAACCTGCTGCATTGTTATAATTAACTGATATTATTGATAACTTTCTTTCCATCCGTTTGCGAATTGTTATCCTTGTCAAAAAAGGAAAATCTCCATATTTTCTTTAATACCTCTCGTTAATCATCTTATTCATAAACTTAGGTATATCTGTATCGCCGGCAAACACTTTGTCGAGTTCCAGCATCATATGATAGCCGGTTTCGGGCATGTTGCTTTCAATTAATTTTTTGAGGATAATACTCATGGCAATCCGGCCTTCGAGCACAACCTTATTGGGAATTCCTTCATTAAAAAAACCTTTGCCGATTAATAATCCAAGTGTTCTGTTGCGGCTCAGGTCATTGAGGGCAGTCAAGCCAAAATCGCCTATGCCGCAATAATGGAACATAGTTTCCTCAAGACCGCCAAATTGAAGCAGAATTTTTCTCATTTCATTAAAAGCACGGGTAAACATCATAAACCTTAAATTGGGCGAATTAAAATGAGCATCAACAATTCCTATCAAAATTGCATAAATATTTTTAAGGATACTAATAATTTCAACTCCAAGCAGATCAGTTGTTGTATCAACAAATAAATTGGTTTCCTCAAATATGGGTTCTAACGATCTGCAGAGTTCAATATCCGTGGAGGCAAGCGTGAAAGCAGTCGGGCTGTTGTTGATTATTTCGCGAGCAAAAGAAGGGCCTTTTAAAGCACAAACGGGATTCGGAAGATGCTCAGCCAGGCATTTTGAAATAATCTCTTCGTGGCAACCAAATCCTTTTGCCAGATTCACCAGGATTGCATTTTTTGGAAGAAACGCCATGATTTCAAGCATGTAATCGACAACTGCTACAGAGGGAATGCCAATAAAAACAACATCGGCATTTTTAAGAATGTTCTTATCGACGGTTGCATTCAAGACCTGGGAGAGCCGGATATTCGGAAAATATTTCTTATTAATGTGTGATGTTTTAATAGACTGAACCACATCTTCCTCTATGGATAATAAACTTACGTTCAAATCAGAACGAACTGCCAGTGAATTGCCTAATGCCGTGCCTATGGAGCCGGCACCCAGGAAAACTATGTTTTGCATTTTTCTCATAATCAGATTACTTTTTAATCAATCGGTGAACATTCGTCATAAAATCAGCAGGATTTCGCCATTTGAGCCATCCATTGTGTATTATTTTAAGTTCAACAGGTTCATAAAACCCGAGGATATATAACACAAACGGATAGGAAAGGCTCAATATTGATTTCACGGCCATACGCGGTATCAGGCTCCACGAATTGAACAAAACCGATATTCCGTATATCCCCGCTGCAGTTAGCAGCATAATTGTTATCCTTTTCAACTCGTATGGAATGGGATAGATTTTTTGTGCAAAATAAAGTGTGAGTGCAAAAAACACAAACATCGACAGCATTTTTGAAAGCGCTGCCCCCTGGTTACCAAACAAACGGATAAGTACAATATTAAGAATTAAATTTAAAACCGCCGTAATAATTACGGTAACGGCAATGATTTTTGTTTTTTTTGAAATGCTAAGCCCGGTGGTGGCAACATCTTTCATCATGCCAAACACAATAGAATAAATAATGAACGGGAAAATATACCAGGCATCATAATACTCAACCCGCTTTGCAAAAAGCTTTGTAATTTCCATGCCGAATACCATCATGGCAAGTGCAAACATCATTGTGCCATAAGTATAATAGGTAAGCAGTTTAGCATAAAACCTTTTATTGTCAGGGTCGTTCATCATGCGGTAAATCATGGGCTGTATGGCATAATTCACAGAAGTGATAAGGAAAACATTTAACACGTTTGCAAGCTTAAATCCATAGGAATACAAGCCTACATCAGCCATATTCCCCAACACCTTGATTGAATACCGGTCGGTAACATTAAGCATTACCAGCGCAACTCCCGACATAAACAGGGGGAAACAATAAACAAGTATTTCGCGAAGCATTTTCGTTTCGAGCCGGAATACCATATTACTGAAGGAATACCTTATCAACACCGAAGCAAATGCAAAGCTGCCGGCAATCTGTCCGTAATAAATACCTTCGATACCTGCATGGCGGAAAACGATATAATACACCGTAACCGACAGGCCAAAAACAAGTTGCAGTAAATTGGCAAGAGTAAAAAGCCAGGGCTTCTCCTGTAAACGCAGCAATGTATTCGGCATCATCAGTACAATCTGCATCAGCGACGAAATGAGCATCAGCCTAAGCAGGTAAGTATAATCTGGTGAATCGAGGATAAGCACTGAAAAGTTCCTGAGAAACGGTAATACTGCGAAATAAGCTACCACCACCACTCCTATCTGAAACACGGTAACTGTAAAAAACAAGGACTCTTTCTTCTTTTCAGCGCTTTTATCCCAATACCATCGAAAAAAGCCTGAATAAAGAGAGAAACCGAAAAAGGCTATAACCACAGCAGAGCTTACTTCGAGCAAGCCGAGGATTCCGAATTGTGACACCGAAAAACTCCTGGTATACAGCGGGATAAGCACAAAGCCAGCCATTTTGGTCGACAAGGTACCCAATCCATAAATCGCCGACAGGCGGATAAGTTTTCGGAAATCAGCTAACATTGAACCAGGTTAGAGTCAGTCGCAAAGATATAGGAATTTTCGGGAATCATTGACGGATGGATGCAATCGATAGACTATAGAGGTCTCCGGCTATTGAGATATCACAAAAAAAAGGACTCTGAAATATATGATTTAGCATTCTCATTCAGAAAATATAAAATGAGGTGTTAGCTGCTGATAACAGTAGCTTTTACAGGCCTGGCATTTATAGATTTCTTATGCCTCATTTTTGCATTCCTGATGCTGACATTAAGCTCAAAACCAATCAGCACGATCATAGCGTTAAAATAGATCCATACCATAATAATGATCAGAGTTCCAATTGATCCATACAGAGAATTATATCGCGAAATGCTGTTTACATAATAATTAAACCCAACGCTTGCCAGTATAGTGAGTACTGTCGAAAGTGAGCTTCCGGCAGAGATAAATCTGAACCTGGAAGCAGCGGCAGGCGCAATATAGTAGAGAAATGAAAAAGCAAAAAACAACATTGCCGAGGATACGATCCATTTCCCGGCAATGATGACATAATAGCTGAAACTTACACGCAGCATACCATGTTTCACCAAGAAGTCGAGGGCAACCGGTCCGAGT
This sequence comes from Bacteroidales bacterium, assembly GCA_038237165.1. Classification (GTDB taxonomy): domain Bacteria; phylum Bacteroidota; class Bacteroidia; order Bacteroidales; family UBA4417; genus UBA4417. Next base: position 15,268 of record JBBRYZ010000055.1, read on the forward strand.
GTAATAAGCACAATGGCAATAATTACCAACGACGACAAAATAAATACAAGCAATATTGAAATTAACCGCTGTTTTATCCATGAGCGGGTTTCGACAGTATGACGGGTTTGATTAAAGGCAACTATGAGGCTATGTATACCATTGGTTGAGAAATACATAGCCATAACAAACCCAATGGATAGCAGTCCGCCACGAGGTCTTTTCACAATGTCGAACAAGGTTCCTTCCACTGCGTCAAATGCCTTTTTGGGTATAAAACTTTGTAGTAATTCGAGCAGGTTATCCTGAAAACCTGCAACCGGGATGTAAGGTATAATTGTGAAAAAGAATATGATTGCAGGGAAAAGCGCCAGGAAGAAATTATACGAAAAAGCGGCTGCCCGCATGGATATGGTACCTTTCTGCAAACCTTTGATGAAAAAGGCAGCAACATCGTAAAGCGGCATTCCATCGAAACCAGGAATTACGAGTTTACGCGAAATTCGTTCCCCGGCTATTACCAGATTGCTTTTTACCAGCCGGCTTCGTTTTAAATAAAAATAAGTATTAAGCCTGTCTGATAATTTTGTCATTTATTTTTGATCTTCGTTATAAATGTGTGACTGTTTGGAGTCAGGATTTGGTGTTTGGGGTTCGGGGTTTGGAATTTAGAGCTTGGAGCTTGATAAGGAAAAAGTTGGCAGAAATCATTCAGTCTTTGTCCAGAAATAGAAGATTGCAAAAAACCTTTTTCTATTTTTCTATTTCCTATTTTCCTTTTAACTAATAACTTTTAACTATTTATCAATATCTACTTAACAGCCTTCAGACTCAGATCCAGGCTATTGATATGATGTGTAAGCGCTCCTACCGAAATAAAATTCACACCACATTCGGCATATTGCCTGATAGTTTGAAGGGTAATGCCACCGGATGCTTCCGTTTCATATTCCGGACCTATCATATTTACAGCTTTCCTAAGCAAATCAAATGAGAAATTATCGAGCATAATACGTTTCACTCCACCATGATCAAGCACCTGTTTCAACTCATCAATATTACGGACTTCAATTTCAATCTTAAGAAGTAAGCCTTTATGACGCATATACTCATGACAGGCAGTTATAGCATTTACAATACCACCGGCAAAATCAACATGGTTATCTTTAATAAGGATCATATCGTAAAGACCAAAACGGTGATTAAATCCCCCACCAAGCTTTACAGCAATTTTTTCGATTTCGCGCAGCAAAGGGGTTGTTTTTCGGGTATCGAGAATTTTGGTCGGAAGGCCTTCGATGGCATCAACCATACGGCGGGTTTGGGTGGCGATTCCGCTCATCCGCTGCATAAAATTAAGGGCAGTTCGCTCGGCAGTTAGCAAGGCTATAGACGAGCCGCTCACTTCAAAGGCTATGTCTCCAACCTTTACACGAGTGCCATCTTCAATAAATTGTTCCATAACAATACGTTCGTCGGTATAAAAAAATACCTTTCGGGCAATATCCACACCAGCCAGAACTCCTTCCTCTTTCACAAGCAAGCGGGCTTTACCTAAAGCATTTGCAGGAATGGTTGATAAGGATGTATGATCGCCTTCGCCTATGTCTTCGCGAAGTGCTTTTGCTATAATTTCATCAATAGTCACAGTCAGAAAAAATTTTGGTTTTATCAATCCCCTTCAAAATGCATTTGCTGAATCAGGAGTTGATTCGAAACAGGTTTCAGAAGGATATAAACATTGAGAATGCCACTCTTGCTTTTGTAAGTACCAATGACATATTGAGCACCGCCGGGAGAATTGCCTTTCTGATTAATTACAAACGAAACCGACGGCGATTTTGCAAAAAAGCTTTTCATGATCATCTCTGCCTGTGCTTTGCTGAATGTCCCATCGCTTCCCGGAAGAATAATTTCCACTGTAGGACCGAAATACTTCGCCAATTCGCCTGAATTTCCTGCTTTAATGGCGGCTGTAATGCCTTCAACCGGCCCGGATGGCTCAATGGGAACAACAGCGCTGCTGGTAAACAGTAATACTGACAAACAGAAAGTTACAATTCTCAATACGTTTTTCATTACCTTGTCTTAACAATTCCGTAAAGGTACAAAAATCAATCCAAAAAAAAATCTATTATGATTTTTCTTCGGTTAATTAAGGAGTGTCAGTACCTTTGCTGCTTGCTTTTAACACTTTGCGGCGAAATTCTTAATTCTGCAAACTCAACACAATTGCCTATTTATATGAATGTTACACTCTTGATGATTGGAAATACCTCGGAAGCCTTTGTGCTCGACGGCTATAATGTGTTTATAAAGAGACTGAAACATTACATCAAAGTGAAGGAAGTAATTATTCCGGATATTAAAGATCGCAAACATCTTAACGCGGAGCAAATCAAGGAAAAGGAAGCTGTTCTGATTCTCGAAAAATTATCGTCGGCCAATTATTCGGTTTTACTGGATGAACGGGGAAAGGAATTCAGCTCCATGGAATTTGCCGGATTCCTTCAAAAAACCATGAATGCCGGTACGCGGGAATTATATTTTGTGATTGGAGGCGCCTATGGAGTTGCTGAAAGTGTTAAACATAATGCGGATCTCACTGTTTCGCTTTCGCGGATGACCTTTACGCATCAATTTATCCGCCTGCTTTTTGCCGAACAGCTTTATCGTGCCATGACCATCCTGAAAAACGAACCTTACCACAACGAATAAAAAATGATAAACGAATTAATTTTTGCGACCAACAATCTTCATAAGCTTTCAGAAATACAAGCAATAATCGGAGACGACTTTGTAATTAAAAGCCTTCAACAGATCGGATGTACCGAGGATATTCCTGAAACAGCTCCGACACTCGAAGGCAATGCCTTGCTTAAAGCACAGTATGTATTTAACACTTTTGGGAAGAACTGCTTTGCGGATGATACCGGGCTGGAAATTGAATACCTTGATGGACGTCCCGGGGTTTTTTCGGCCAGGTATGCTACTGACGGGCATGATTTTGAAGCAAATATAGATAAAGTGCTTGAGGAACTTTCAGGAGTTGAAAACCGCAAAGCCCGGTTTCGCACGGTTATAGCCTTGATTCTTGATAGTTCAATATATTATTTTGAAGGAATAGTGAACGGAGAAATCATCTCCGAAAGAAAAGGCATTAAAGGCTTCGGCTACGATCCGGTTTTTCTTCCTGATGGCTATGATCAAACCTTTGCAGAAATGCCGCTTTTAGAAAAAAACAAAATCAGCCACAGGGCAAGAGCGGTGAGCAAACTGGTTGATTTTTTGGAAAGCAGGTATGAAGCATGTTAATTATAGATTCAGAGTTTCAGAGTTTCAGAGTTTCAGAGTTTCAGAGTTTCAGGGTTTCAAGGTTTCAAGATCAAGACTTGCTGACGTCTTATCGTGCAGTCGTGAAATCGTGCAGTCGTGCAATCGTCCACTCGTCTATTTCAACGCCTCATCAACCAATGCCCCGAAAAATTCCTTCAACTTAAAACCTGCTGCCTTAACTTGTTTGGGGACAATACTTTCAGCTGAAAAGCCCGGAACCGTATTTACTTCGAGAAACCACCATTCGTTATCCGACAGAAAATAATCAAACCGTACAACCCCTTTACAATTAAATTTACGATACATATATTCCGTAAGATTTCTACATTCCGCTGACTGCTCTTCTGTAATTTGTGCTGGAGTAATTTCGTTGGCAAGACCTTCAGTATATTTAGCCTGGTAATCAAAGAAATCGTTTTTTGAAATCACCTCCGTTACGGGTAAAACTTTCACTACGCCATTCATAGTAAAAACGCCGCAAGCCATCTCACGGCCTTTGATAAATTGCTGAACCAGCACCTCATCATCTTCGGCGAATGATTTGTTTATTGCAGCTTCTATTCCTGCCTTTTCGTAAACTTTACTAACTCCAACACTCGATCCGGCTTTATTGGGCTTTATAAAACAGGGTAATCCAACTTCTTCAGCCAGTGAATCTTCATTCCACGCTTCACCTTTTCTGACAATAATTGTATTGGCCACTTTAACACCATATTGTTTTGCCAGATCATTACAGAAATACTTGTTAAACGTAAGCGCTGATGTGGTTACATCGCAGGTGGTATAAGGAATCCCGGCTATATCGAGATAACCTTGAAGTTTCCCGTCCTCACCCGGTGTGCCGTGAATGGCAATAAATGCGCAATCAAATTTAACAGTTTCATTATCTAAATGCAGACAGTGCTCATTTCGGTCGAATTGAATTATAGTTCCGTTTTCAAGGGTATGTGTCCATTTGCCATCCCTGATCAATACCGGGAAAACCTCAAATTTATCCGCATCCAGGTAGTTTTTAACCTGCGAGGCGCTGGCAATGGAAACTTCGTACTCGCCCGAATCGCCGCCCATAAAAAGTACAACTTTTATTTTATGCATTGGTGTGTGGTTAATGGTTGATTGGAAAATAGAAAAATGGTCATTCAATTGTCATACTATTTTCATGCTATTGTCATTCAGTTGTTTAATCGCTTCAGTATTTCATCAAATTCTGCGTTTTGCATTTGGACTTGTCAATTCGTAATTCATAAATCGCTAATCCACATTATCCTACTTCTATTCTACAACTTTTGTTTCCAACAAAATCTTTGCAATTATATATACCGAAACTGATTTTTTGAAAGCGCAAAGTTAAAGAACCTTTATATACCAACACTGCCATGTAAATTTATATCTTTGCAAAAAAAACAATAATATCGTTCTCTTGAAGTTTATACATTTAAGAGGCTAAACAGCAATCCATCAGGGCACCAAAGGCATATGAACTTTATTCAATTTATTACCACCCGGCGGTTTTTAAAACATCTGGCATATTCAATATTGCTCTTCATTGCGATTGCGTGGATTATCCTTATGGCATTAAAAATATACACCCGTCATGATCAGGTTGCCACAACTCCGAATTTTGTTGGCCTGATGATGGACCAGATAAACAACCTTGAAGCTAGCAAAGATTTTGAACTTGTAGTTGTTGATTCAATTTATGACTACACAAAAAAACCGGGAAGCGTAATTTCGCAGGATCCTATGCCGCAAACCAAAGTTAAACCGGGAAGATCCGTTTATTTATCTCTTGTATCGTACATGCCTGAACAAGTGAGCATGCCTGAGCTGATTGATCTTTCGTTACGTCGTGCCAAAGCACTTCTGCAAACCTACGGATTGAAACTTGGATTCGTTCATGTGGTTCCCGATATGGCCGAAAACGCAGTTTTAAAAGTTACTGTTGACGGCAGAATTGTGAAACCTGGAACGCCCATACACAAAGGCTCAGTTGTTGACCTTGTAATCGGATCGGGAACAGGAGCACAGCCTAACATACCTTTCCTTATCGGGAAAACCCGCGAATCAGCTATGCTTGAACTTAGGAGACTTGGTTTGAAAATCGGGCTTGAAACCTATTCGGGCAAATGTGACAGTACCAATGCGCTGGTGTATGAGCAAAATCCAGTGTATGTTTATGGTAAACGGACAGTAACCGGAACCAGCTTTTCACTCATATATAAATCGGGCGAAGAGCTAAATTTTGAGGAGTATATCAAAAGCCTGGTAATTGATACCATACCTCCCGAAACACCCTTACCCTAATTAACCATTGAATGACAAAAAATATTTTTGCCATACTTTTTATTATCCTCACAGCTATTTCGGCGAGAGCTCAGGAAATACTGACCACTCCTGTGTACAATCCGGCAGTTGCCAGGCAATACCATTTAAAGAGTATGAAGTCGGTATCTGCCGAAGCCATTACTTTGCCTTTTTACGATGATTTCTCTGTTATTTCAACTTATCCTTCGCCTTTACGGTGGGCCGATAAGTATGTTTTTGTAAACACAGATTACGCCAAATACCCTCCAAGCATAGGAGTAGCAACGCTGGATGCCCTGGATGATAAAGGAGCGCTCTACGCAGGCGCCGGTTCGAATCCGTTTGATGCCGATAAACTGACTTCACTGCCTCTAAGGCTCGATTCAATTTTCTCGCCTGCCAAACGAGCCATTACACGCGGCGATTCTGTATATCTCAGCTTCTTTTACCAGCCTCAGGGCCGTGCCGTTAGTCCTCCAACATCCAAGGCTTCGCTGATCCTTGAATTTCATTCACCCGGCGACAGCATAGAAGTGGTAACAGCAGCCGGAACACACCATGAAGCACGCTGGGTTGAAAAATGGTCAACTTTCGGCGGCAAATCTGTTGATGCGTTTGCATTACCCGATAATAAATATTTCAGACAGATTTTTATTCCAATATCCTCATTTATTGATAGCTCGCTCTATTTGAAAAATGGATTTCAGTTCAGGTTCCGCAATATGGCAACTCTTTCGGGCAACTCGCAACCCGACTGGATTTCGAACGGCAGCCAGTGGAATATTGATGTTGTGTATCTTAACTATGGTCGCCAGATTCATGATACTGTGATGGAAGACGTGGCTTTTGCAGATCTGGCTCCATCCTTGCTCGTTAACTACGAAGCAATGCCAATGAGGCAGTATGGTAAAAATTTCGATAACGAAATGAAGGAATCACTTTCTATCTCCATTGCAAACCTTGATAATAAAAACAGGAACAGGACATACAAGTATAACATCCGTAAAAACTCTCTTTCCACATTGATCGCAACATACGATGGAGCACCTTATACCATAAGCCCTTACCTTATTAATGGATACGTTACATACCCACCCTGGGCTACTCCACCGGTTAACATATTTTTCCCCGTTTCGGATGAAGAAAGTGTAGTATTTAACATAACCCACTACCTATCTCCCGATCCTAATCCGCTTTTCCGTTCGAATGATACCATCCGGTTCAAACAGGTATTCAGCAATTATTATGCGTATGATAATGGCAGCTCGGAGGCAGGCATTGGAATTAATGGCGCAGCAGGATCTTATGCAGTTCAATTCAAACTAAATGAAAATGATACCCTGCGTGGCATTCAGATCTATTTTAACCCGGTGAAAGACGCGGTAAATCAGAAACTGATAGATCTGAACATATGGAATGACTCGAACGGTAAACCCGGACGGATTGTTAAAACTATGGGCGGAGTTACCCCGGTTTACACTTCTAACCTGAATGAGTTTTATACATACTGGTTCGACGAGCCTTTGGTAGTTGAGCCAGGCAACTTCCCGGGCCTGCGGTTTTATATTGGCTGGTCGCAAACAACACTTGAAAATCTGAATGTGGGATTCGACAGGTACAAGGACAGCCACACAAAACGGTTTTACAGCGTTGACGGCACCTGGCAGATGAGCGATTCGGCAAACTACGGTTCACTTATGATGCGGCCTATAGTTGGCCCTGAAAACCCGCTCGGAATTATTAAGCCTTTGGTAGCGGAACATCTCAGCATCAGGCCTAACCCGGTTACAGATGGCAACCTGGTAATACAGTTGCCCGAAGCATGGAAAAAGAATAATACTGATAATCTTGACTTTAACATTATTTCAGTGACCGGAAGCAGAGTTCTATACGGCTCATTTTATAATCCGGTTAATGTAAGTTCGCTTGCACCGGGTTTGTATCTGGTAATACTCACCGACAAGCAAAGCGGACTAAGAGCAACCGGCAAATTGCTTATCCGATAATTATGGGAAGCCAATCTTAAAAGTATTGTTCTGACTTTCGGCTGAATCCATTTTGCAAAAAGCATTTAAACAAGATCAGATCAGCAATAGTTGGTATTCAGATTTATAATTGATACTGATAGCCCGATTACATTTCGTTTCAAAAGAAAATATGACAGAAGAGGAATTAGAAGACACTTCGGCATCGGCTGAAGAGAATGATTTATACGAGCATTTCAGGTTTGAAGTGGACAAAGGACAGGCCATGCTGCGTATTGATAAGTTCCTGATGGGACGGATACAGAACGCATCGCGAAACAAAATACAAAATGCGGCACGGGCAAACAATATCCTTGTAAACGAAAAACCTGTAAAACCGAACTACCGCGTAAAACCGCTGGATATAATTTCAATCGTGATGGCATACCCGCCCCGCGAAACCGAAATCCTTGCCGAAAATATTCCGCTTAACATCGTTTATGAAGATGATGATGTACTGGTGATCAACAAGGCAGCAGGAATGGTGGTGCATCCGGCACATGGCAATTACACAGGCACCCTTGTGAATGCTCTTGCCTATCGGTTTAAGGAACAAGGTATTGTGAGCGAAACGGGTCCTTACCTGGTGCATCGCATCGATAAGGACACTTCCGGATTACTGCTTGTGGCCAAGAATGAACTTGCACAGCAAATACTGGCGCGTGGCTTTTTCGAACACAAGGTTGACCGTAAATATATGGCCCTGGTTTGGGGCGATTTTAAAGAAGAAGAAGGAACCGTTACCGGAAATATAGGCCGCTGCCTGCGCGACAGGCTGATTATGGATGTGTTTCCCGACGGCAGCCATGGAAAGGAAGCCATCACACACTACCGTGTACTTCGCAGGTTTCATTATATCACGCTTATTGAGTGTACCCTCGAAACCGGACGCACGCACCAGATACGCGCACATATGCAGCATATCGGGCATACCTTGTTCAATGATGCCCGCTATAGTGGCGACCAGGTGTTGAAAGGCACCACGTTTACAAAATACAAACAGTTTATACAGAATTGCTTCGAAATATGCCCGCGCCAGGCATTGCACGCTCAATCATTAGGCTTTGCGCATCCGGCCGACGGTAGGAAAATGTATTTCGAGACTGAATTACCGGCAGATATGCAAGCCGTTATTGAAAAATGGGATCGATATGTGATGAAGATTGATGAAGAAGAAATGGAATAATCGAGTAGGAAGCGAGGGATTATTTTAAGTTCTTAAATTATTAATGCTTTGGCTCTGGTAGCATCTACCTGTGGCTGGCTACCTGCAGGTTATTGAAGGCTTTTTCGTTATTTGATGTGCTTGACTTTGGACAGTTAGTTTTTAAATAGGTTTTGTCCTTTTATATTATGATGAAAGGTCAGAAATAAGAAAGTTTTGTTTTACTTTCTTTTGCCTTGATGCAAATGTAAAGTAACAACGAACTTAGCGCAGCGATCTCATGCACTCCTTTAAAAAAATAAGCAATGCGTGCATAAAAGATCAAGACTTTATAAATTTTCAGTGTATTTATACGTCAGGTTTCTTGCCACGCCCCCACTCACAAAATCTTCGTTGAATTAGTACTGAAATTTTATAATGTCGGTCGTACACCCTATAAATTATAGATAAAAGCCAAATCCTTTTTCCGCGATGTTCCATAAGAGGAAGCTCACATAGAAGAGACAGGCATTATAAAAATTGAATTATTTGGAATTAAAATAAATTACATATCAGGAGTATCAATACAAGAAATACGCACTATATTTGGTCATCGATTTCGGTTAAAGTATTAGGGAAAATTATTGTTAAAACAGATATTAATCAACGATAGATTCCAATAGAATTCCTGGTACTGTAAATTGTTATTATAATAATACCTGTTTGGATCATACGCTTTTATCTACTTGTTCGCGCTCATACAATATTATATGCATCTATATTTAACCTTTAGTACTAACCCTAAAACATTCGTAAGGATCATAAAATTAAATGGCTTGCTTTCGCAAACAGGCTGATGCCTTGATGTGCATGTTCAAAAAAACTTAAGTGATAACTGCCGTTAGATTTAAGATATACCCTGACCACCAAAAGTAAGGCGCTCAGCACCAAAAGTAAGGCGCTCAGTATCAAAAGTAAGGCGCTCTGCATCAAAAGTAAGGCGCTTTGCATCAAAAGTAAGACACTCTGCATCAAAAGCAAGGCGCTCAGTATCAAAAGTAAGGCGCTCAGTATCAAAAGTAAGGCGCTCTGCATCAAAAGTAAGGCACTCTGTATCAAAAGTAAGGCACTCAGCATCAAAAGTAAGGCACTCTGCATCAAAAGCAAGGCGCTCTGCATCTAAAAGTAAGGCGCTCTGCATCAAAAGTAAGGCACTCTGTATCAAAAGTAAGGCACTCAGCATCAAAAGTAAGGCGCTCTGCATCTAAA
>JBBRYZ010000056.1:0-25102 GCA_038237165.1 Bacteroidales bacterium
CGGGGTTGAAAGAATCGGATGCTATGCTGTATGTCGAAAAGTTGAAAAACTATATGGATGCGGAAAGGCCTTTTCTAAATCCAGATTTGAATTTGCCACAACTGGCAAAAGATCTGGATATCCCGCCACATCATTTATCACAGATCATCAATAGAAACATTGGACTAAATTTTTTCGACTTCGTTAACCGCTACCGAATTGAAGAAACAAAAATCAAAATGGTCGATTCGAGATACGACAACTTATCGTTGTTAGGCATTGCCTACGAATCGGGCTTTAATTCAAAATCAGCCTTTAACAGGATCTTTAAAAACCTGACAGGGGAAACGCCCTCAGAGTACAAGAAAAGAACCCTTGCTTAAAACCTGATCCACTTTTTCTGAAATAGTGCCAAAGTATAATCCGGCACCTATCTACATAAAATAACAGGTGCCATCCTATAAAGTAGGTCGAGAAGTCGGTTTACTAAATATACTTTTGCCATGTAAATCAATTTAATCTATCATTTAAAAATCGGAAAAATGAAAAGTACAGAAAAAAAATCGGAACTGAAAAACAGCGGAATGGCTAATTCCATAAAGGTATCGGCCACTTTATTCCTATTATTAATGTTAACCGTAATGGCCGTGACTCCTGCATCGGCACATTGCGATTCGTACGATGGGCCGGTAATTAAAGATGCTACAAAAGCTCTGGAAACAAATAATGTTAAATTAGTGTTGAAATGGGTAACCCAGGAACAAGAAAAGGAAATTGTTCCTTTATTCAACAAAACCTACGCATTAAAAACCGGAGATGCAGAAATCTATAAAATTGTAGAAAAATATTTCTTTGAAACCCTGGTCCGCCTGCACCGCCAAACAGAAGGAGAGCCTTACACCGGATTAAAGCCTGCCGGAACTACAAAACAAATTATTCAGATGACTGATGAAGCATTAAAAACAGGCGATATTGATGGTTTCATAGTAAAATTGGATAACCACATTAACAAAGTGGTTCGCGAAAAATATCAGAAGGTTGCTCAACTCAATAAAGTTAAAGACAATTCAACTGAGCAAGGCCGCGAATATGTTGAAGCTTATGTTGACTATACGCATACCGTAGAAACCATGCATGATGTTTTGGAACATGGTGGCGGACACGCAGGTCATAAAGAATAACCTTTAAAAATAAATATCATGAAATTCAAAATCCCACAACCATTAAAAGCAGAACATGAGGAATTGCATGCTATGCTGAAACAAGCCACACTGCTCTCCGGCAAAACAGGCCAAGCTGCTAAAGCAGTCGCTGAATTGATGCATCCGCACTTTGTGAAAGAGGAGGAATATGCACTTCCTCCTTTGGGGTTATTGACCCAACTTTCTTCAGGCATAATTTCCGAAGAAATGAAACAGGTATTGGTAATGACTGACAGGTTGAAGAAAGAACTGCCCGAAATGCTGGCAGAACACCAACAAATAGTAGCTGCTTTAGAGGTTTTAATGCAGCATGCAACTGTGGAACATCATCCCGAAGTAGCAGAATTTGCGGAGAAACTTATTCTTCATGCTCAAACCGAAGAAGAAGTTTCGTATCCCACGGCGATATTGATTGGAGAATATATCAAACTTAAATTCAAGATTAAATGATCAGTTTTGGTTCAGCTTGACAGTTGATGTTATAATAATCCGGATGATCGGAATATAAGTGCTGCCGGATGGATTCCACAGGTTTTCATCCGGCAGTATTGACCTGGCGGAGATGGCCAGGACAATACTAGAAATAATTTATAATCCTCGTCAGAAACTCCGGATAAATCCCCACTCCCAGTAAAATAACTGTTATGCTGACAAATACGAATCCATACAAAAGTCCAACCCTGTTAGTTTTTCCCTTTGACTCAGTCTCAGTGAACATAACGACAATAATGCGTAAGTAGTAAAATAAACCGATAATGCTGCTTAAAACCAAAACAATGGAAAGGAGCCATAGTTCTTTACTGATACCTGCCAGCAAAAGGTAAAATTTACTCATGAAGCCCGCTGTCAGGGGGATGCCCGCAAGTGAAAACAGCATAACCGAAAACGCAATCGCTATGCCTGGTCTCGTCCAGAATAAGCCTTTATAATGATCGAGAAGTGACGCATCACCTTCAACTTCCGAAAGGAATGAAACAACGGCAAAAGCCCCTGTCAGGGTAAACATGTAAACAACGAGATAAAATGCAAAAGCCTGTTCGCCTGTTTTATCTCCGGTTACAAGTGCGATTAGGAGGTATCCGAGGTGTGCAATGGAGGAATAGGCAAGAATTTTCTTAACGTTTTTCTCCTTTAAGGCCATCAGGTTTCCAATAAGCATGGACAACGCGGATATAACGGTTATGAATATAAGGAAGGAATTAACATTCAGTATTTCCGATTCATAGATAAACCGTAAAAAGAAAGCAAACATACCGGCTTTTGAAACGGTGGCTACAAACGCGCTAACCGGAGCAGGCGCTCCTTCGTACACGTCGGGCGTCCATAAATGAAAGGGAACAAGTGCAAGCTTAAACCCAATGCCGCCCATCATAAATGCTAAGCCGGCTATTCCTATTATATTGAGCTCCGAAGAACGAAAATACGGAACCAGATCAGGGAAATACATACTTCCCGAGCCTGAATAAATCAAGGCCATTCCAAAAAGAAGAAAGGATGAAGAAACAGCAGCAACTATCAGGTATTTTATACCGGCTTCGATGGAGTGTTCCCGGTTTCTTATAAATGCAATCAACACATACAGCGAAGTACTCAATAGCTCAAGTCCCAGGAAAAAAGTAATGAAGTGGCGGCTTGAAACAAGCACCGTAGATCCCAGGGTAGCCAGCATCATTAAGATGTAATATTCTTCAATGTCTTCAGCTCTTTTCCCGATATAAGGACGGGAAATAAGCATAATATACGCCGTAATAATCAGGATCAGGCCGGAAAAGAACATACTGAATCCATCACGGATAAAGATGCCGGATATTTCATTTTGAGCTGTATGGAAAAACAGAGATACAAATGAAGCTGCGACAAAGAGTATAGCCGTAACAGCAGTAAAACGATGGTTCCTCTTTACGGCAATGGAAAGGAGCAACACAATGGCACCAATCGCAAGGATTATTTGTGGCAACAGGGATAAAAGATCATTACTGCCCATAAGTAACCTCCTTTCCTGTGGTTGGTACATCATTCAGCTCAACTGTACTATTTAAAGAAGGCAAGGGATCATGAACGGTCTGCATTATATAGGTCTTGTTATGGAATGAATTGCTGGTGTTCTGGTGGTCATTTCCGAGGAACATTTCCGTATTTACTGGTTTGGCGAGCGTTCTGAAAACCGGGCTGGGAAAAATTCCGAAATAAACTACCGGAATAAGCAGGCAACTGAGGATTACTATCTCCCGGATATTCAGATCATGTGTTTTGTATGTAATCAACTTCGGACCAAAAAAGACCTTTTGCATAAGCCTCAAAGCGTAAATTACCGAAACGATCAACCCCAGGCTGGCAAAAATCGCCATAACCGGACTAGTAAGGTATGTGCCCAAAAGAACCATAAACTCAGCCACAAAATTTGCGAGTACGGGTAATCCCAGGGAAGCCATTACGAAAACATATGAAAACCCACCCAGTCCGGGCATGTCATCCCACAGACCACCCATGTTTTTCAGCTCACGGGTGTGAAGTCTCTCCTGAATAATTCCGGCAATAACAAATAAGCCTCCCGTACTTAGGGCGTGGGCAATAATCTGCATTACGGCGCCTCGGAATGCGATGCCATTAAACGCATATATCCCTAATATGATAAATCCCATGTGGCTTACGCTGGTATAGGCAACAAGGCGTTTTAAGTCTGTTTGGGCAAATGCAAGTTTCGCACCGTACAAAATTCCCGCAATACCAACGGCCATGGCAAAAGGAGCAATGGTCAGCGATAATTCAGGGAACATGGGTACTACAATCCGGATGATACCATATACACCTGTTTTTAACATAAGTCCGGCCAGGATAATACTTCCTGCCGTGGGTGCTTCGGTATGTGCATCAGGAAGCCAGGAATGCAAAGGGATTGCCGGTATTTTTACTCCGAATGCAAGCAGAAATCCCGCCATGAAAAGACCGGCCCATGCTGATGTGGAGGAGGTCTTAACAAGCTCCATAATATCAAAAGTATATACGCCTGTTATTCCGGCATGATGGAAATACAGTCCGAGTATGGACAATAACATCAGTAGTCCGCTCCCCTGAGTAAAGAGGAAAAACTTGTATGAAGCATACATCCGGTTTTCGTGCCCCCATATCGCGATTAAAAAGTACATGGGTATCAGCATTATTTCCCAGAAAAAATAAAAGAGGAAAAGGTCTTCGGCAAGAAAAACACCGGAAATGCCCGCAAGAATAAACAGGATATTGAAATGAAAAAAACCCGTTCTCTCCTTTATCTCTTTCCATGAAATCAGAACGGAAAGAATTCCCAAAAGATTTGTAAGCAGTAGCAATATCAGGCTCAAACCATCCATTGCCAGGTGGAAACGAATACCGAAAAAAGGTATCCATTCACGATCGAATTCCAGGAACCACTGATTGTTTAAGTTTAAATCGGCCAAAGCCATACTTTTCACCCAGATTATAATCAATAGTATGCTGCTCACCAAAAGCGCAGCCAAAGCTATCCATCGGGGAGCATCATTATGCAACCTGCCGGCCATCCAGGAAATTATTCCTGAAAACATTAATATGCCAAGGATCCAAGCTAGTATCATAAGAACATAATAAGTGTAATACCAAGAATTACTCCACCGGTAATAAAGGCCAGATACCATCGTAGCCGACCTGTCTGCGTCAGGATTACCCAGTCATTTAATTTGTCAATCCCTTTTGCTAAGCCATTATAAAAAAGGTCGATGAAATCCTTTTTATTAATTTTTGCCAGAAAAACATACGGCCTCACAAAAATTGTATCATAAAATGCGTCAAATGCCCAGCCACTAAACCAAAGTTTATATAAGAAAGTGCCTATGGCTGACTGCTTGAAGTTATATGTTATTTCAGGCTTTCGCACGTAGAAATACCATGCTGAAAAAATTCCCGCAAATACCACAATTCCCGAAATAACCGGCAATATAAACTCCAGTGCTCCTTCTCCGGTATGGGTAAACGCCGGCAGACTATAAGCAATAAATTTTGAAAAAAGATGAAGGGGCGACATTTCGATATAACCTGCGATAATTGAAAGTACGGCCAGAGTTACGAGAGGGATATTGATTGCTTTTGAGTTGATGGGCTCAGGCTCAATTTTCGTATCTCCGAAGAAGGTAAGAATTACCATCCGGGTTGTATAGAGTGCAGTAAGTCCTGCTCCAGTAATACCTGCGATCCATAAAATGATTCCGGCATTCGGGGAAAGGAAAGTATCCAGAAGGATCTTATCCTTGCTGAAAAAACCTGCTGTAATTAGTGGCAAAGCCGAAAGGGAGGCCGCTCCGGCAATGAAGGTATAAAAAACCAGCGGCATCTTTTTGCGTAAGCCACCCATCTTAAACATGTTATGTTCTTCCTTTACGGCCAAAATCACTATTCCGGCGGCAAGGAAAAGCAAGGCTTTGAAAAAGGCATGAACAAAAAAGTGAAATATACCCGCCGACCATGCACCAACTCCCAGGGCAAGAAACATATACCCGATCTGGGAAATGGTGGAATATGCCAGAACTCTTTTAATGTCCTTTTGTACCAGTGCGCTGAAACCGGCCAGCACAAGTAACAGGGCGCCCAGTATAGCTATCAGAAGCATCACTGCCGGTGCCAGGCTAAAAATCAGGTTGGTTCGTGCAATTAAATAAACGCCGGCAGTTACCATAGTTGCTGCATGAATAAGTGCGCTTACCGGCGAAGGTCCTGCCATGGCATCAGGCAACCAAGTTTGCAGCGGCAACTGAGCTGATTTTCCAACCGCTCCCCCGAGCAGAAGAAGGGAAGCAATTTTAGCATCAGTAGATCCCGAAATCCATTCAAGAGAAACGGAATGTAGTATTTCGTTAATGTTTAAAGTTCCAAAAGCACGGAATAGAAAAAACAGACCCAATGCCATTGCAGTATCACCTATGCGGGTTACAACCAGCGCTTTCTGACCGGCATATCCATTTACAGGATCTTTATACCAGTAACCTATCAGCAGGTAGGAACATAAACCAACACCTTCCCATCCCAGGTACAGCATCAGAAGATTGTCGGCCATAACCAGGATCAGCATTGAGGCCATGAACAGGTTCATCCAGGCGAAATACCTGACAATCCCATCATCATCCTTCATGAAAAATGCAGAATACAGATGAATGAGAAATCCAACAAAACACACAGTAAAGACAAAAACCATGCTGAGGCTGTCCAGATAAAATCCAAAACCAGTAGAAAAACCGGGTACGTCAATCCACGATCCAAGTTGCAGACTGATAGCCTGAATGGAGCCTAAGCCTGAAATGAATCCAATTCCCACAATAATGCTTACAAGAGCACTTATGGCAACCGTTGAGACTCCAATAACCGATGAAGTTTTAGGTGATATCCACTTACTGCCAATACTCAGTATAAGAAATCCGGCCAAAGGCATAAAAGGTATGATCCATAGTAAATTCTGCATGACTAATTAGGTTTGATTTTACTTACTTCGTCTGCATCCATTGTTTTAAGATTATGGTATATCCTCAGAATAAGGGCAAGCCCAACGGAAACTTCCGCCGCCGCCATCGTAAGGATAAATATGAACATCACCTGTCCGTCGGCCTGCATCCAGCGTGAGCCGGCAACAACGAAGGCAAACCCGGCGGCATTTAACATGATCTCGACAGAAAGCAGGATATAAACCAGATTTTTGCGCATCAGGGTTCCTGTCAGCCCGACAATGAAAAGCAAAGTAGCCACGATAAGCGCATGTTCCATAGGTACATTAATCATAAAGCACCTCCTTTCAAATAACGATGTATAACCATGTTTTTTCTTTTCCCAAGATGGTAGGCTCCGAGGATTCCGGCAGTTATAAGAAGTGCGGCAAGCTCGACCCCGATAATGTATTTTCCGTACAGGGCAATTCCAACCTCTCTTGCACCAATCTCACTCCCGGAAATGGTACTGGTTTCTGAAGAAACTATTAACAGGATTACTTCTACTCCAAGTATAAGCGCTAAAATTGAAGGGCCAATCCAGATCCGGGGACGCATCCATGTTTTTTCTAACTTTTCCGATTCTTCCCCAAGATTTAGCATCATGGTTACGAAAACGAATAAAACCATGATTGCTCCCGCGTAGATTATAACTTCAAGGGCGGCTACAAACGCTGCGCCAAGGACAAAAAATATCAGCGCCACCGATAAAAGTGAAATGATCATATACAGCAACGCACTGAAAGCATTTGTTCTGGTAATTACCATAATGCTTGCAAGTACTGCAACCACGGATGATATATAAAACGCTTCTATCATGGCAATAAGGTTTTAAAATCTGTCGGCTTATCTTCATTTATGGATTCCCCTTTTGCTTTCCCTTTAATTGCACTGCCGGAAACCTTGTAATAATTGTATCCATGGTATTTCCCCTGGCCTGAAATTAAAAGATCCTTTTTCTCATAAACCATATTATTCCGGTTATATTCACTCATTTCTACGTCAGGGGTTAATTGGATGGCATTGGTAGGACAGGCATCCTCGCACAAGCCACAATATATGCAACGGGAAAAGTTAATCCTGAAAAATTCAGGATATCTTCTTCCATGCTCGTCTTCCGTTGCCTGAAGAGAAATGCAGTCAACCGGACAGGCCGCCGCACATAAATAGCAGGCAACACACCGCTCACCTCCGTCAGGATCCCGGCTAAGGATAATCCTTCCCCTGTAACGTGGAGGTAAGAGAATCTTTTCTTCAGGATATTCAACAGTGACTTTCTTCCTGAACAAATGAATAAAGACAATCCACAAGCTTCTTAAAATGCTAATCATAGGCTTAAAATTTCATTGTATGTTAATTTATACAATGGGATTAAATTTTTATCAAGCTGTTATTTTTATCGTTTTATTTTACTATTGTCTGTTTAAATCATATTTCGTCCCTAACGGGACTTTGCTCATTTTTGAATCTTGTTTTCTACCAATATTTTGTCCCTAACTGGACAGTCCCAGAGATTATTTGCGCTAGCAAATAGCTATTGGTAGAACTCGAAATAACCCCGTATGATTAAGTCCCGTTAGGGCCGAAATATCAACAAGGTTTCCGGCACATTTATGCTTTTTTTTTTGACATTGTTGATTTCTTTTCATCATTAACTAAGTTTTTTATTGATTTCTTCTCTAATTTCCATTCATTAAAACAATTGCCCCCGTAATAAGAATATTAAGAAGTGCGATTGGCAACAAAACTTTCCATCCATATCCCAGCAATTGATCGTAACGCGGACGGGGTTGTGCACTCCGTAACAGGATAAATATGGATATAAAAATGAATGTCTTGAGAAAGAACCATACTACACCAGGTAAAAATGAAGGACCAAGCCATCCGCCGAAAAATAAGGTTGTTATCATGGAAGATATCAGAACGACTCCGAGATATTCACCTACGAAAAACATTCCGAATTTCATTCCTGAATATTCCGAGTGATAACCTGCCACCAACTCACTTTCCGATTCCGGGATGTCGAAGGGAAGACGGTGAGTTTCCGCCAGCCCGGCAATGAAAAATATCACAAATCCGGCAAATTGCGGGATCACATTCCAAAGTCCTCTTTGTGCTTCAACAATTTCGCGGAGATTAAAGGAATTGGCGAGCATTACAACTCCCATCAGCGACAAGCCCATAAACACTTCATAAGTAATCATTTGTGAAGCTCCCCTCATGGCGCCGAGCAATGAATATTTATTATTTGATGCCCAACCTGCTAGTACGATGCTATATGCGCCCAGTGAGGACATGGCAAGAAAAAACAGTAAACCTACGTTCAGATCTGCCACGAGAATGTTCGGGCCAAACGGGATCACGGAAAAGCTCATCAGAATGGTAAACATGGTTATCGTTGGCGCAACAACAAATATTAACTTACTTGTGAAAGGAGGAATCCAATCTTCCTTGAAGAAAATTTTCACCACGTCGGCAAGAGGCTGCATAAGACCCAGCGGTCCAACCCTGTTCGGTCCCTGCCGGTCCTGAGTCCAGCCCAGCAACCTTCGCTCATACCAAATAAGCCCAGCTGCCAAGGACAAAACCACAATCAGCACTCCTAAAACGATCCATATCCAGTACTCACTAGCTTCCATAAATACTATATATTTAGATGAATTTTGTAATCCTTATCCTTCTTCTTCAGAATTTGCAAACACATTTGATTGGTAAATCAATTGACGATCGCTAAACCAATTGCAGGTTTTGCCATGCATCCAATTCAACAAAAGGCATTTGCTCCAGTCCAACCGGTATTCCAACACAATCTTCAGGGATTCCATCCAAAAACCGTAGTTGAATTCCTTTATTGTTTCCGTCTCCCACAGGCCTTATCAATGTTGATTCGTCCCAGCCCATTTTTTTAGCTGATTCAGGATTTATCCCGACATATGGCTGAGGGACAAGTTCTTTTATTCCTCCTTCGACCACACT
The DNA here is from genome assembly GCA_038237165.1 of Bacteroidales bacterium. Taxonomy (GTDB): domain Bacteria; phylum Bacteroidota; class Bacteroidia; order Bacteroidales; family UBA4417; genus UBA4417. The sequence continues at coordinate 9,641 of JBBRYZ010000056.1, forward strand.
CAACTCATTAGAACCAAAAATATGGTAAAGCGGCAGTACCTTCCATTCGCCTATCTGTTTGTCACTCTGACGTTTACTTTCGATTAAATCTATTTTATAATATTCCCCACTGGGATTTCCTGTTTCCTTATTTAGAAAAATGCACAATTGAGGAATTTCCCTTCGAAGATCTCCTCCGATTTCGATCTGGTATTTGTTTACGGCCTGAACGGAATTCCATCCCGGACTCCAGAAAAAAGGAGTTAATGGGGCAGGAGGCGTTCCATGAAAGCCTTCCATCGTGAAACTCATCGGGCTTTCCTGGTCCTTTGGCGGAGTGGGCTCATGCACTGTTTGATTGGCGTGCATTGCAGTTCTCCCGCTATAGCGATGAGGTTCTCGGGCAATTTTTTGAGCGCCTTCGCGGAAACTGAAAGGAGTAATATTTGCAGCCAGACCTTTAAAAATAGGATATTGATTTTCGATTGCTTCACTATAATCAAAAATATTTTTCAAATTGGCCAGCGGATTCGTGCTACTGTTTTCTGACAGAGTCTGCATCCATTCCCAACCGGAACGAACTTCGCCTTCCTCCTTTACAAACACTTTGTAAAAGCGTTGAACCCTTCCCTCGTTATTTACCAGATGCCCATCCGATTCGTATATTGTTCCTGCTGGAAGAATATAATCAACTTTACTGGTTGTGCTGTTCATCAGGCTGTCAATGGCAATGATATTTTTAAATGATTTTAGCAGCTGGTCAATTTCCTTTGCCGGAGCTTTACGATAAAGATCATTTTCGAGAATCACTAGAGAATTGTGTTTCGATCCTTCATTGCCAATATCTGAGAGTTTTTTCCCGTCCAGCAATGTAAGACCCAGGGAATTTGCTTCCTGTAAAGTAAGACATAGCCCTGTTTTGCTGCCTTGTTTTGCCCTGGCTTCGGATATGTTGAATGCTGCCTTGAGAACATGTCCGTTAAGGCATGAAGTTCCCGAAATAATTACTGCATTTTCTGCTTCCATCAGATTTTGGGCAATTGTTTTTGCCATCTGAGCATATTCCTCGCTTATATTTTCAGGAAGCGCATTGGTACTATCTATAAAATGGGCAATGGCAAAACCTAATATACCAATATTTTCAGGATCGGTATGAAGATTAATCAGACTGACTTCATCCAGCTTTGTACCGGCAGGTGTGATATTAAAAAGCGGACCTTTTTCATCCTGAAGAGCAGTACGAACGGTTTTATCATCCCAGCGGTGAATTCCCATATTATCAATCCGATGCATAGGCTTTTGCCTAACCGACTGCCGGACTGCGAGCGCAATCATTGGCGCGGTATTGGTTACATCTTCTCCAAGAATAAGGACACATTCAGCATTTTCTATGTCCTTAAGCGAATATTTTTCTGCCGAAGAATTTTTTAAAACGTCTGCGCTAATGTGATTCAATTCATAGTCAGAATCAGACATCCCAAGATAAAAATTATCATTGCCCACAAAGGTTTTCAATGCGTAGTTCGATTCCAGAGATGCTCTACCGGAACCAATCCCTATAACATTCGAACTATCTTTCAAAATATCCTTTAATTCCGATTGAATTTCCCCGATATCAGAAGGTTTAAAGCCGGTTTCCGACCGAGTATCTTTTATTAATGGGACTATAATCCTTTGTGTGGAATTCGTGTATTCATACCCATACCTTCCCCGATCGCATATAAAATAGCCATTGACCTGACTGTTATATCTTGTTCTGATTCTTTTTATATCACCGTATCGTTCCCCCGCAATGGTATTGCACCCCAGGCTGCAAAGATTGCAAACAGAAGGGGCGGAGGTATAATCCCATTTCCGGGTAAAGTGTTTTTTAAGAGTTTTGTCTGTAAACACACCGGTTGGACATACTTCAACAAGATTACCGCTGAATTCGCTTTCGAGTACTCCGTCCTCATGCCGGCCAAAATACACATGATTATGTGCGCCCAGTACGTCAAGGTCTTTTCCTCCGGCAAAATCTTTATAGAACCGTACACATCGGTAACACGCTATACAACGGTTCATTTCATGATTTACCAAAGGCCCAAGATCCTGGTTTTCGAAGGTGCGTTTGTTAAACCTGAACCTGCGATATGTATGTCCGCTCATTACAGTCATATCCTGCAAATGGCATTCTCCGCCTTCATCACACGTAGGACAATCGTGCGGATGATTGGTCATAAGGCTTTCAATGATATGCGCTCTGAATGTGCTTGCTTCAGTATCCTTTATCGATATCCGCATTTCGTCTTTCACCGGTTCCATGCAGGACATGATGATCTTTCCTGCAGTATCATCAGGGCCTTTAAAGGATTTAACAGCACACTGACGGCAGGCTCCGACTGATCCCAGCTTAGGATGCCAGCAAAAGTAAGGAAGGTTCAATCCAAGCGCGAGGATGGATTCAAGAAGGTTCTTCCCGTCCTTAACATTATATTCTATGTTATCTATGTTTATTTTAGCCATGATTATTCCCCCATGGGCATCTTTTTTCTGTAATATGTTTCACAAAATCTTCTCTGAAATATTTAAGTGCCGACTGTAATGGTTCCATAGCACCAGGGGCAAGGGCACAGTATGTATGGCCGGGGCTAAGATAGGAGGTATGAAAATCAAGAATCTCCAAATCCTTTTCCACTCCTTTTCCGTTCTCTATTGCATGCAACACTTTTTCGACCCAGGGTAACCCATCCCTGCATGGCGTACACCATCCACAGGATTCATGGGCAAAAAATCTTTCCAGGTTGTGTACAAAACCAACGGGGCATGTCCTGTCATCGAGGATAACGATTGTTCCTGTACCCAATCTGCTTCCTACTTTCGTTACCGAAGTAAAATCCAGAGCAACATCCATATGTTCTTCAATCAAAAAATCAGTAGATGCTCCTCCTGGCAAGGCGCCACGGAATTTGTAGCCATCGAGCATTCCACCTGCGTGAACCTCAATTATTTCACGCATGCTTGTACCCAGAGGCAACTCCCAACATCCGGGGTTTTTCACTCTTCCACTAACTCCATATAACTTGGTTCCTCCCTCCTCAGTTTTACTAAGAGATTTAAACCAATCGCTGCCATTTTGAATAATATGAGGTAGATTACAGAAGGTTTCTATGTTATTGACTATGGTAGGTTTACCAAATAATCCGCTAACTTGTGGAAAAGGAGGTTTCGAACGAGGAATTGCCCGCTTTCCTTCCAATGCATTGAGCAGGCCTGTTTCTTCTCCGCACATGTATCTTCCGGCGCTCACATGCAGATGCATTTCCAGGTCAAATCCGGAGTTAAGGATGTTTTTTCCAAGGTAACCGGCTTCATAGGCTTCGGCAAGTGCTTTGCGAATCTGATCCGCTGCATTTTTATAAGCCCACCGTAAAAATATAAATGCACTGCTTGCCTGAATAGCGTGGGCAGCTATGATCATACCTTCAATTAGCTGATGAGGGTCACCTTCCAGAAGTACGCGGTCTTTAAAAGTTCCGGGCTCCATTTCATCGGCGTTTGCAATCAGGTACTTTTCTTTTGGCGCATCCGCTCCCATGGGAACAAAACTCCATTTCATTCCGGTATTAAAGCCGGCACCACCTCTTCCCTTCAGACCTGATTCCTTCACGAGGGAGGTTATATCTTCGGAATTTTTCTTCAGTGCTTTCCTGAGACCCTGATAGCCGCCCGACTTTTCGTACGTCTTGAGATCCACAGGCTTTCCCCTGGTTATATTTTTAGTTAAAGGAGTTTCCATATCTTCAGCTATTGATATTTTTGCAATATATCTTCCATCTTTTCTTCATTCAGGTCACTGTACAAATCATTGTCGATCATAATTGTGGGAGCATGATCGCAGTTGCCAAGGCATTGAATCGGTAATAATGTGAAACGGTCGTCCTTGGTGGTTTCACCATATATTATCCCGAGTTTTTTAGTCATCAGATCCAGTATTTTCTCATAACCCATCACATAACAGGAAATGCTGTCGCACACAAAGATCACATGACGCCCGACAGGTTTTCTGAAAATCAGATTATAAAAACTGGCTACGTTTTCCAGTTCTGTTGCAGGCATTTCCAGAATTCCGGCTACTTCGACCAGGGATTCGTCAGAGACCCATCTCTGCTTATCCTGCACAATTTTAAGCGCCTCAATACTGGCTGCACTTTTAACAGGAAACTTAACCATTTCCTTCTCTATAAGTTCTATTTCCTCTTTCGAAAGCATAAATCAACTTTTAAAATCAACGATCTATATCTGCAAGTACAAAATCAACGCTCCCCAGAATTGACAATAAATCCGCTATGGTATATCCTTTACTTATAAAAGGCACCATTTGTAGATGTGGAAAAGACGGTGTTCTTATTCTCGTCCTGTAGGAACTGGTATTTCCATTACTCGTTAAATAATATCCATAAAGTCCCTTTGACGATTCTATTCCCGAGTATGCTTCCCCGGGTGGAATTACCGGTCCCCAGGAAGTGTGAACAAAATGATGTATCAGCGTTTCAATATCGTATAAGGTATTTTCCTTCCGGGGAGGTGTAGCTAATGAGTTGTCGGATTTATAGTTTCCTTCAGGCATATTATCAACACATTGTTTGATTATCCTGAGGCTTTGCCTCATTTCCTCTATTCGCACCAAGGCGCGGTCAAAACTATCGCCGTTTGAGGCAACCGGTATTTCAAAATCAAATTGATCGTAACCTCCGTAAGGTCTTTTCTTTCGGAGATCCCATTCAAAACCAGTAGCACGAAGTCCGGGGCCAGTAATTCCCCATTCAATGGCCTCTTTTGTATTGTATATTCCTATTCCTTTTGTACGGTCTCTGAAAATCTTATTTTTCATGACCAGGGAATCATATTCCTTTAACCTTGCGGGAAGATAATTCACGAATTCATTAACCATCACCTGCCAGCCTTTTGGAAGATCCTGGGCCACACCGCCAATACGAAACCAGTTTGGATGCATGCGGGCGCCGCAGATTGCTCCAATAATATCGAGAATTTTTTCCCTGTCTGTAAACATGTAAAATACAGGCGACATTTGTCCTATGTCCTGAGCAAAAGTCCCATACCAGACCAAATGACTGGATATGCGGAACAACTCGGCGAGCATAATACGAATAACTTTAGCTCTATCAGGCACAATAATATCTCCCAGCTTTTCCACTGCTTCAACATAAGCCATATTGTTAAGCACACCCGAAAGGTAATCGACCCGATCCGTATAAGGAATATAGGTATGCCATGATTGCCTTTCACCCATTTTTTCGGCTCCCCGGTGATGAAATCCAATATCCGGCACAATATCCAGGATGTCCTCACCACTCAGTTGAAGTATCAATCTTAAGATGCCGTGTGTTCCGGGATGCTGAGGACCCAGGTTCAGAAACATAATATCGGCATCTTCGGTTTGTCTTTTCATCCCGAACTTTTCAGGATTAAAATGAAGTTCTTCTTCCTGTTGTTCCCGGTAATCATCGGTCATTACAAAATTACCCATATCCGTTGCCCTTGCAGGATGTTCCTTTCTCAGGGGATGTCCATCCCAGCTTGCAGGCATAAGTATCCGCCGTAAATCGGGATGACCCGTAAAATTAATGCCGAACATATCATATACTTCCCGTTCATACCAATTGGCAGAAGGCCATATATCCACAATGCTTGAAATGGATGGATAATCAGATGATAGGCCGACTTTGATCCGCAAATCACAATTTCGTTCGAAAGAAAGCAGGTGATATACGATGAAGAAAGAATATGCAGGTGGCTCACCAATGGTTGAAAAGGCGCGCATATCAATTGCTGTAAGATCAAAAAGCAATGAAAATGGCTTTTCCAGTTTAAACTTCAGATGCTTTAAAAGATCGGATAATTTCTGCTCAGGAACAAGAAGTGTCAATATCTCGTCTTTAGTTTCTATAGGGCTCAAATCGGAATTCCCGAATGAACCGGTAATATCATATAATAATTGATTTTTTTCCATCATGCTGAATGTCAAATAATTGTATTGAAATATCAATCTCAGCCAATCTTATCCTCTTTTCTGCTTTTTCTATCTTTAAATCTGAATGTCAAATAGTCGTATCGGGAGGAGCAATCTCAGTCATTTTCATTCTCTTCTCGCTTTTTTTATCTCTCATTGAATCCTGCTCAGGTCTTATTACTCCTTGCGGCCCGATTTTCCAGCTGAGTGGCCTTCTTTCCCTGCCCACCTGTTCGCTTAGCAATATCAAGCCTTCCATAAAGGCATCCGGCCTTGGCGGACAACCCGGCACATACACATCCACCGGTAGAAATTTATCCACTCCCTGCACAACACTGTATATATCGTACATACCTCCCGAATTCGCACAAGATCCCATGGAAATAACCCATTTTGGTTCCATCATCTGCTCATAAAGCCTCTGGATAACCGGAGCCATTTTCATAAATACCGTACCTGCAATGATCATCAGGTCTGCTTCTCTTGGAGTACCGCGTATAACCTCAGCACCGAAACGTGCAATATCGTACCGGCTTGTGATGCTTGTTGCCATTTCCACATAACAACATGACAATCCAAAATTAAATGGCCACAGGGAATTTTTGCGCCCCCATGCGAGCATATCCTGAAGCCTGGTAAAGACAATGCTTTCCTTTGTTGCCTCTTCAAACGAATGACCAGAAAGAGAGGATGCGTCCGCTCCTTTATAAAAAAGTGATTGTCTATTCATGATTTACATTTTTATTTTTCTTGTATGCTTTAAGAATTTTTTTACCCGAAGATTCAAAGTTGAGGGCGCCTATGCTAATTTCATATACCAGAAGAGCCAGAAGAATACCGGTAAAAACGGCAGCAGCTCCGAAACCGATCCATCCGGCTTCGCGAAATGCCATTGCCCAGGAGAATAGAAATACTGCTTCTATATCAAAAAGCACAAAAAACATAGCTATAAGATAAAACTTGGAAGGGAAACGAAGCCTGGCGCTTCCGGTAGGTATAACGCCTGATTCGTAGGGTTCATCCTTCGCTTTGCCGGTTCCTTTTTCTCCCAGAAACCAGGATAAGCCCAGCATTGCGGCTATAATAACAATGGCCATTATAGTATAGAAAATAAATGGCTTAAAACTCATGCTTAATATAACTACAATAGCCATAGCAGGATTTTTAAAGTATTGATTATTCTCTGTTTGTTAATTCGGTTTAAAGATACATAACAAAGTGTTTGAATCAAAGTTTTTAAACTGACATTATTTTAATTCAATTTTAATTTTTTGTATAATTATTTTTTAATCAGCGAAGGCATTGGCCACGAATGACCCTGTCTTACAACCAACTCATCAGCAGCTTTTGGCCCCCATGAACCGGAAGCATAGTTAGGAAATTCTTTTGGTTTATTTTTTGCCCAATAATTAAGAACAGGCATCAGAATTTTCCATGCTGCTTCAACCTGATCAGCACGCATGAATTCTGTAGCATCGTTTTGCATCACATCCCAGAGTAATGTCTCATATGCTTCGGGAAATGGTCCTGAAAAACTTTCGCGATAATCAAACTGCATATCTGCCGGTTTGAGTATTACTTTGGGCCCAGGTTGTTTAGCCTGAAACCGAAGTATAATTCCTTCATTGGGCTGAATTGATATAATTATGCGTGCGGGTTGCCAGTCGAGTGAGGCTTCAATTGGAAATGACCGGTGAGGAACAGCGCGAAATTGAATAACAATTTCAGATGATTGTGATGGAAGCCTCTTTCCGGTACGGAGATAAAACGGTACATCCTGCCAGCGCCAATTATCCACCAGCAGTTTGATAGCCACATATGTTTCTGTTTCTGAATCATTTGATACTCCTTCTTCCTCACGATAACCCAAAACCTTTTTCCCACTTATCTTGCCATTGCCGTATTGGCCGCGAACCACATACATATCTACTTCATTCGGAGGTATCGGACGAACGGCATGAAGAACGTCGGCCTTTTTATTGCGTATTTCATCAGCATCAAAAGAGACCATAGGTTCCATTGCTACCAGACAAAGGAGCTGCATAAGATGATTCTGTATCATATCGCGTAAAGCTCCGGCCTTATCATAATAGCCTCCGCGGTGTCCTATTCCAAGGTCTTCAGCCACTGTAATTGCTACGTAGTCAACATATCTCCTGTTCCAGATTGGTTCAAAAAGCGGATTGGCAAACCGGAATGCCAAAATATTCTGAACGGTTTCCTTACCAAGATAATGGTCGATCCTGAAAATTTGCGATTCATGGAAGCTATCCGTAAAAGTCTTATTTAATTCCTTTGCGGAGTCCAAATCGTATCCAATTGGTTTTTCGACCACCATACGTGCATTTTTACGATCTGCTGACAATCCGGCTTTACCAAGGTATTTAGGAATTTCGCTAAACATTGATGGAGGCGTTGCCATGTAGAAAATCAATTGTGCTTTGGTTTTCCATTCTTTTTCCAGATTTTCATATCGCTCTTTTAATGAAGAATATGTTTCCGGTTTTACGAAATCACCCTGGTGATAATATATGTTTTTTGCAAACTTATCCCAATTTTTTGCGCTCACATTTCCCTGGCGGGAGAACTTATTTACCCCGTCGTGAAGTCGCTCCCGCAGTTTTTCATCACTAAGCGGAACACGATCAACTGCAATGATGGCCAAATGATCAGGCATACTGCGATCATGTGAAAGATCAAATAAGGCAGGGATTAGTTTTCTCCAGGTAAGATCTCCTCCTCCGCCAAAAATTGTAAAGACAGTTGGTTTTAATTGATCATTCATTGCTTATAAATTTATTTTGGGTTATAACTTGTATTTATTTTGAATTGCCAATAACAACTGAGAAATGTGTCTCTTCCCTATGCATTGTATTTTTCCAAAAGAAGGTAAATAACACTTCGCAATTTTCAGGCAGCTTTTCTGTCGGCAGATCTGCAAACCATATATTGAGCAAGTTATCCTTTTTTGTGTCGTATTTATCAAGGTTGATCCAGCCATCTACTGACCAGGTTACAATCGCTTCAGAATCTACGATAATACGCAAAGCTTTTCCGGCAGGCATATGTTTAATGGGATGGCGGAAACTCCATATATCGTGGCGGCTGATTGCCTTATTAACCACATACCTTTTATATACAGGTTCAACCCGTTCGAAACAGACTCCGTCGTGACGGCTTCTCACCAGCAATAGATATTCCGCATGCGACCAGCACAATGGCATAGCCGCTCCTGTAGGGCAGCCTTTTTTCATTTTGTCATCAGGCAGATCATCGCTGTCCCAAAGTTGCTCCGTAATCATTCCACCGGCATTGGCAAATTTTTCCATAGATTTAATGAAAGGCATGGGGTCGTTTCCGGCAGCAAGTTCATAATGACCGCGTTCCCCTGTCAAAATCGGCCACGACCTGCCCGTTCCGGTTCCATCAAATGCGCTGCCATCATCTTTCTGACCGTAACCATCATGATTATACCGTCGCCAGCTTGGTCCCTGCGGGAGATCGTGCTTCAGAACCTGGTCAACGACTTTGATGGAATCTCTCACAAGCGGATCATCCGCTGCCCGCAGACCCAGCCTGACCAGGTGAAGAAAATCACTACTCACAATGTTCCTGGCAGGATAAGTACCACCGCCATTAGCTATTGATATTATCGTTTTATCAGGGTCGGAATGTGGATCTGGTGTTTCCGGATCGGTAGGATTGATCCGGATATAATGACGTTTTATATCCTTCACCAACTCGCCGCAATTAGTGACGGTCCATTCTTCAAAGTGGGCAGAAAGCCAATCGGCATATACTAAAATAAAATCCGCAGTATCTTTTTCGCCAAGTTGCATGGCAAACTCAGCGGCACACACCATGCCGGCAGTTATCATTGCAAGTGTTGAGGGAGAGTAGCCGGAATTTTCCTCCCATCGCTCCTGCATGGTAACAGGACCATTTAGAATCAGATATTCAGCTGAACGAAAAATCATTGTATGAGGATCGAACAGCCCCAGATCAGCTCCTTTACTACGTAATCGCCATGCCAGAAGTATGGGAGCCGCAATTTCATCGAGTTGCAAACCACACCAATAGGCATTTCCGTTTATCCAGCAATTCTGAGGGAACATACCATTCTTTCGTTGTATGGCTGCCAACCAGATTAATGCCCGAAGCGGGGTACCGGTTTGCCCGGAGGCAAGCAATGCTGTAGCGCTTTGTACCAGATCGCGTGTCCAAACCAGATGATAACCTCCAAGTTCATTGTCGTTATTGGTCTCCCCCCATGGGATACTCATAGATGCAACCATAGCACCTTCGAACGTTTTATCTTCGTGAGCAAGCAAAATACAGCGGCTCAACCGGAACTGGTGACCTCCATCGGAGGTGTGTTCTTTAAAGTCATATTCAGGATTGGAAACAATACGCTGCCATTGGTTTACATATTTTTTCCGATGATTATCAAATGGCTCTGCCAGCGATTGCAATAATTTTGTTACAGTGCTTTCGCGACTTTCTCCGAAAGCAACAGCGATAGTAAATTCGTCACCATCCTGAAGATTTATTTCGCCTGTTAGTGCTATATTCCCATCCAAAGCGCTGGAGAATTCCCAGTCCATTCTGAAATTATCCATCAAATCCTGCCAACCATCGGTAACTCCAACATATCCAATGGAACGATGCGAAAATCCACTGCTGCACCCCATAATCATATGAACATCTTTCCGTGATGCGTGGAGAAGTGAGTTGCCTCCAACATCAAGACTCCAGCCTGAATTACCGGCACCTTGCCCGGCAATATGAGGAGCCATCAGAGCATAAATATGCAGTTTATTACGTAATGATTTATCCGGAACTTCAACCCGGGTATTGACAAGAAGTACTGATCTATGCGGATCGGTGAGAATGTGTTTTATGATACGATAACGTCCGTTTCGATCTGTATTAGTGATACGATAGAAAAGACAGTCCTTTTCGGGATATTCGATCTTATGATCCAGGTCGCGCTTTTCCTCGTGACAAAATTTGGATCCATCGGTAATAATAAACTGGAAATCACGCGTATTGGGCTGATCCACATGAGGATAATATATTTCATTGAAGATGCCATGACTGAGCGTAAACCAAAGACGGCAACTGGTATGATAAGCTGTTCCAATTCCTTCCTTAGCGCTGGAGGTCCAGCGGGGTTCCATTCCTGGAGCGCCAAAAGCAATCAGTTTTTGAGAGGGATTCATATTATTCTCTTTTTGAATACCGTTCTATTTTTGCCTGTTACTTAAATTAATGATAATACCTGATAATCTCATTTGTTGAGTCGGCATGTCCAGGCTCCGGTTTGTCACTGTTTTTTAAGCCATTCTGTATGAAATGTTCCTTTTTGATCTACGCGCTCATAAGTATGTGCTCCGAAATAATCACGTTGAGCCTGTATGAGATTCGACGGTAACCACGAACTTCTGAATGAATCGAGATAGCCAAGAGAGGCCATCAATGCAGGAACAGGGATACCTGACTCAGCAGCTTTACAAACTATCTGACGGAGAGACTCCTGTTTCTCGATAATTTTCTTAGAAATACCTGCATCAAGAAGTAAATTCGGTAAGTCTGGTTTTGAGTTGAAAGCGTCTTTAATCTCCTCCAGAAAAGCAGACCGGATAATACAACCACCACGCCATATACGCGCAATCGCTTCCATATCAAAGTGATATTCATATTTGTCAGAAGCCACTTTCAATAAAGCCATACCTTGTGTGTAGGTGAGAATTATAGCTGTGTACAATGCATTTTGTAACTGTTTGATTATTTGCTCCTTGTCGCCTCCAATTTCATTTGCCGGCTGATCAAAAATTTCACCTGCTTCCTTACGTTGATCTTCAAATACGGAAAGATCTCTCATTGACACCGCTATATCTATTGTAGGAATTGGTACCTGAAGTTCCATTGCGCTCTGCGAAGTCCACATGCCAGTGCCTTTTTGCCGGGCAACATCCAGGATTTCTTCTATCAGTCTCTTTCCGGTTTTATCATCCATCTTACTGAAAATGTCGCCTGTAATCTCAATGAGGTAACTGTTCAGTGCTCCTGTACTCCACTCCTTAAAGATAGAGTGCAACCTTTCATCATTAATATGAAGACCTCGTTTCATTACATCATATGCTTCTGATATAAGTTGCATCATCCCATACTCTATTCCGTTGTGAACCATTTTTACAAAATGACCTGCCGAACCGGACCCAAGATAGGTTGTACACGGAGAATCATTCACTTTGGCAGCTGCGGCTTCAAACAACGGACGTACTCTTTCCCATGATTCTTTTAGGCCACCTGGCATAATACTGGCACCATGACGAGCGCCTTCTTCGCCACCGGATACTCCTATCCCCATAAACCGGATTCCTTTTTCGGCAAGATTCCTGGTGCGCAAGTCTGTATCTTTAAAGTAAGAATTACCGGCATCTATTATAAGATCGCCTGGCTCCAGATACACAAGCAAATCAGAGATAACCGAATCAACCGGTTTCCCCGCAGGAACAAGCATCATAACTACCCTGGGCTTGCGGAGCAATTCTATAAAATCTTTGATATCCGAAGCGCTTTGTATTTTGCTATGTGAGGTTTCACTTTGTAAGGCTTTAACCTTGCTTAAATCTTTGTCATATCCTGCTACCTGAAAACCGTGATCAGCCAGATTCATTAAAAAATTTCTCCCCATTACTCCCAGCCCGACCATGCCAATTTCAGATTGTTGTTTTATTTCTTTATCAGTCATGATTATTAGTTATTTATAGTCTATACATTTAAAACAGAATCAATATTTTACAAAAACAGTCTGCCAGCTAATGTTTTTCTACTGCTTTTTATGTTACCGCCGGTGCAGTGCAGAGAGTTCCTAGATTTTTTCCTTTGAGATGTTCAACTTTCTTTAGACTTGCATTTGATGCATATAAGTTAACTCAAAGCTTTGATAATGAAACAGTATATTTTGTTTATTGTTTAATAAATATTTATAGGAAATCGCAGATGCTATGTTTACATTCAGTTTTATCGATGTTTTTCTTTCAATAAAAAAGATTTTCATCATTACAAACACACAATTTTGTTATCCTTCACGAGCATCTCTCAAGAGATGTAATCAGTTCGTCTAATTACATTTTTTAAGTTTATAGCTCCAGCCGAAAACAGTATTTTTGCATTCTTAACAATTTGTTCCCACACTAAGTTGAATTTACCAACTGGTATTTAGCTGGTGGTAAATATGATAGTTTAACTGTGAAAACGATGCCTTTACGTAAGTTTGTAGTAATTGATCGTTTCCGGAATGCTCCATCCAGTGAGGGAATTAATGTTCTATAATTGAGTTAGCAAATTTTTTAAACAAGATGAACTACACCATTCTGATTCAGAATATAAGAAAGTACATTGATCTTAACGAAAGTAATATTCTTGTTTTAGACAAATATCTGAGATGTGTTAGCATAAAGAAAAATGAGTTTTTAGTAAGGGAAGGCCAGGTATGCCGATCCATGTATTTTGTCGAAAAAGGCTGCTTACGAATGTTCTTTTTAAATAGAAAATCGACCGAACAGATTACACAATTTGCGATTGAAAACTGGTGGTTGTCCGACTACTTTAGCTTTATGGATAAAATCCCCACTGATTGCTATATCCAGGCAATTGAAAAGTCGGAAATTGTTGTGATTGATGGTGTTTTATATGATGAACTGCTCAAAGAAATGCCACAATTGGAAAAATATTTCAGGATAATTATGCAAAAAGCTGTGGCTGCGGCGCAACACAGGGCAAAACTGATCTCGCAGATGTCCAAAGAGGAATTTTATCAGCATTTCGTCACCTCATTTCCCGAATTTAATCAACGTGTACCTCAATACATGATTGCATCCTACCTTGGACTTACACCCGAATATGTAAGTGAATTAAGGAAAAAGAAGTAGATCTTCCGATTTCTTAAACCAGTTTAATTTTATAAACGTCCAATGGCTGTAATTTTGCAATTGAAATTTTTAACCAGATAAAATAATGGAAGCAAAAGAATTAGTTTTGGATGCAATGAAAAAGGACGGAACTCCTTTAAATGCAGGAAAAATAGTAGAATTTACGGGTCTTGACCGTAAAATTGTTGACAAGGCAATGAGCCAATTAAAAACGGAAGGTCAGATAGTTTCACCTGTCAGATGCTTCTGGCAGCCCAAATAAGGTTCAATTTTTATAATTTACCAGTAATCAAATTAAATAATAATATAGATGAGTGAGAAGAATAAACTTTCAGCTAAATTTTTAGAAGTACTTCAACACGAAGGTGTTGTTGCAATTATGTCGTGGGGAATTGAGCCTCATATGGTCAATACCTGGAATTCGTACCTGGTAGTAACCGAAGATGAACGCATACTGATTCCGGCATATGGTTTCAGGAAAACTCAAAAAAACGTAGAAGTTAACAGCAATGTTAAAATAACTTTAGGCAGCAAAAATGTGCTTGGGTATAAAGATTATCCGGGAACCGGATTTCTCATAACAGGTACCGCCAAGTATATCGAATCAGGTGAGGAATTTGAAATGATGAAAAACAAGTTCGCCTGGCTGAATAGAGTATTTGAAGTTACCGTAGATAAAGCAAAGCAGATGTTATAATTCTGCTGTAAAAAGGAGGTATTTATAGTACATCAACCGTTTTCGGATGGCAGAAAACCGTAGGTCAAAACCAGAAGTTTAGTCGTATTGAGCGGGGATGAAGAGCTAAAACAGCCTCTTCTTTAGTATGAAAATGATGCTTTATTCCGGATGCTTCTGTCTTCGGACTCCGGACTTCCAACTTCTATTCAACCCCGACCCATCGCCTTTACTAAAACCGGAAATTCATTCTCAAAATTTGGTGTAAAAATACCGGTTCCCAGGTAATTCCTGATTTCCTGTGTTGGCCAAAATTTTCCATCATCAAGCTCTGCTTTATTGATAACCGGGTTTGCATTATACAAGGCTGTAAAGCTGAAGACCAATTCCGATTCAACTTCTGTTTCCCATTTATACTGAGCCAGGGGAACTGGCCTGATACCGGTAATATTCAGTTCTTCTGAAGTTTCGCGGAGCAAAGCTTGCTCAATGGTTTCACCCAGGTCAACATGTCCGCCGACGGATGTATCCCATTTGCCTGGAAATGTATCTTTTTTCAATGACCGTTTCTGAAGGTAAATTTCACCTTTGCTGTTGATAATATGAAGATGTACCACCGGGTGTAATTTTCCCGGCCCGCTGTGAACTTCTTTGCGTGTCGCACGTCCAATTACCATGCCTTTATCATCCACCAGAGGAACCCATTCTTCGTATGCATTATTTTGGAAAGGAACTTTTGCCTTCAGTTTTGCTGAAATAAATTGCCACGCAAAAAATAACCCGAAGAGTACATATAGCAATCCCCCGCTGATAAATGCCCACGCTTCCTTACTCATATAGAATGCTGAATAAAC
>JBBRYZ010000057.1:0-25031 GCA_038237165.1 Bacteroidales bacterium
TATCCATCCTTTTAATACTCCGACATTTTTCACATCAAGGATATAGAAATAAGTTCCGTCGGGTAGCAGGTCTCCCTTTTCATTCCTTCCGTTCCAGGACCGGGAGCCGTTATTGTACCCCGAAAATTCGCGCAGCTTATCACCCCAACGGTTAAAAATTATTACCGTGTTATCGGGATATTTTTCTACTCCTTTTACTTTCCATACATCGTTCAAACCATCCGCATTCGGTGATATTCCGCTGTAAACATGCAAATCGTCGAGGCTTGGTTGTTTAACACGAATATAGACCATCGTGTCAGAGCAAAGCAAAGGCTTGTTTTTATCGCAGATACTGTAACAGAAAGAATCTTCTCCGTAGTAATCAGGATGCGGGGTATAGGTAATTGTTGAATCCGAATTCAGTACAACAATTCCATGTGTTGGATATCCGCAAAAGCTAACAATAAGCGAATCCCCGAAAGGCCTGGTGTCATTTAACAGCACATTAATCGTAACGGATGAATTAACGAGTGTTGAATCATAATCGGCATGAGCAACCAGCGGATTGGCTGAATTGTCAATCCGAACAGCCAAGGTATCACTGTCGGAGCATCCCGAAATGATATCAAGAACTGTCAATATGAAATTTGTATCAGCAGTAATCCCAAGTGTAGCGGAACTTTGAGCTGTGGCATCAACGAGAAGCTCCGAAGGTTGCCAGCTCCATGCATTTATACCCGATCCGCCGGTTGCTGTTCCTGATAAAAATGTTGCAGAGCCGGTAACAATGGTTTGATCCGATCCTGCGTTTGCAACAACAGGTTTCGAAGTCCTTATGGTAACTACATCAGCATTGGATGGACATACACCATTAAAAACTTCCCATTGGAAAATATACTCGCCTAAAGTTAAATTGGAAATACTTGTATTCGGGTTGGTAACATCCACGAAAATTGCCGTGGTAGGCCCTGAAAGCTGAGTCCAGATGCCTGTACCAAATTGCGGGGTACTGGCGGCAAGGGTTGTAGATATATCAGCGCTGTCGCTGCACAATCCCTGATCTTTGCCGGCATAAGCTGGGGATGCAGGATTGTAATTTGTTACCTTCATTGTGTCAGAAGATATGCAACCGTTGTTGTTAGTGGTATAGCTAAAAACATAAGGTTCAGTGCCTGCTATTAAACCGGTAGCAACAGCCACATTTCCAAATGTCGGCAATACGGTTGGGATGCCAGGACCTGAAACAAAAGCCCAGCTTCCTGTACCTGGTAGCGGAGAATTTCCTACAAGCGAAGCGACATCCGAATTGCAAAGCATTTGGTTAAGTCCTGCATCTGCAATTATTGGAACAGAAATTTCAAAAAATACAGTATCATTACTGCATGCAACCGGTGTTCCCGAATCGCATATACTCACTACCACATAATCGGAACCTGCATATCCGGGATTCGGAGTATAATTGAACGTACCGATTGCTATATCTGTAAAAGTGAATACTCCATTTAGTGGATCTTGTACTGGTACATTATTAACTGTAATCGGGAGATTATTTTCCGGATCTGTTTCACCGTTAAATACCGTTCCTCCATTTGTTACTGTACCAACAAAACCAGCATTGCTGCACATCTTTAAATTCTCACTTATTGTCACAGGCGGCTGGTTAGGCGGAAGTACTGTAACAAATATTGTATCATTGGTACATGCCGCAGGTAATGGAAGCCCTGCATCGCAAATGCTTACGATAACCATATCCGTGCCTGTAAAATTCAGGTTTGGCGTATAAGTATAAGCTCCGTCAGCAGCAATAACGAAAGTACCGTTTGCCGGATTTATTACCGGTATCACACTTACATTTAATGCTGTGCCATCAGGATCGTAACTGCCATTGAGTAAAAGGTTAGCAGTTAGCGGTACATTATAAATTACCGAAGGAGAATTATTAAATGTAACCGGCGGATCATTAACGGGATCAACCTGGATGTTTACTGTGGCAGTTGAAGTATCCCCGACATTATCAGTAAGCGTATAAGTAAATGAATCTGAACCATTGTAGTTTGCTGAAGGAGTATAAACAAAACTACCATCGGAGTTTACCGTCACCGAGCCATGCTGGGGATCGGTATGTGAAGTTACAGAAATAGGAAGGTTGCATAAAACGCGATCGTTTGTCATAACGTTTCCATTCAGCGGTAAATCCTCTGTTGCCGTGAATGTATCGTTATTTGCTGTTACGAAACCGGAAATAATAATTTGAACGGCTACAGTACCCGTACAATTATTTGCATCCTGAACAGTAACAGTGTAATTCCCAAGTGCCAGGTCTGCAAAGTTCCCTGTAGGCTGATATGTTCCGCCATCAATGCTATATTGGTAATCAGGCGTTCCCCCGGCTGCTGTAATGGTAACCGAGCCTTTTGTTCCCGTACCACAGTCGAAATTAATCTGATTGCTTATGGATGCCGTGATTATTGCCGGTTCAGTTATTGTAACTGTATTTGTTACAAAACATCCACCGTTATCCTTTGAAGTTACTGTGTAAGTGCCTGCCAGCAGGCCTGAAATGGTTGGCGAAGTCTGCACAGGAATTGTATTCCACGAATAAAGATAAGGTGCTGTACCGCCGCTGGCTGTAACAGTAGCGCTTCCGATGGCCTGGCCGGCACATAAATTGTTGGTCTGGCTCGCAATTGAGGCGGTTATTCCATTAACAGGTGGGGTGATATTAACAGGAACAATTGCTTCGCAATTATTTGCATCCTTTGCAATAACGGTATATGCTCCCTCCGAAAGGTTGCTGAACATACCGTTGCTCTGGAACGCTCCGCCATCGATATTGTATTCGTACGGAGCAACTCCGCCACTCCCTGCTACGGTAACTGATCCTATATTGTTACCAGAGCAGCTAATATTCACCTGATTAGTAATGGAAGCTGTGAGTTTGGTTGCCGGTTCGGTAATAGTCACAAAACCTGCTTTGAGGCAACCCAATGAATCAAATACAGCAACAGAATATGTTCCTGCTGCAAGATTGGATAAGGTAGCTGTTGTTTGTACAGGTGTTGTAAGCCATGCATAGGTATAAGGAGGAATCCCACCGCTTGCCGAAGCTGTGGCACTTCCTGTAAATGTACCTCTGCATAAAACATCCGTTTTTGTAATGGTTACAACAATTGGCGTAGGCTGTGTAATAGTTACAATGGCAGTAGCTTCACATCCAAGTGCATCTGTCACAGTAGCGGTATAAGCGCCGGCTTTTAGATTTAAAACGCTGGGTGTGGATTGCACCGGGCTTGTATTCCACGAATACAGGTAAGGTGCTGTGCCGCCGGTTGCAGTTACAGTAGCGCTTCCGTTTGTTTGGCCTGCACATAAAACATTGGTTTTGCTACTAATTGAAGCAGCCAGCGCTGTGGCAGGAGCTGTAATGGTAGTGGGTATATTCACCTGACAGTTGTTGGCATCTTTTGCGATAATGGTATATGTGCCACCTGTAAGTCCGCTAAAAGTGCCACTTGCCTGGAAAGTTCCACCGTTAATATTATATTGATAAGGAGCAACTCCACCGCCACCGGCAACTGTTATTGAACCTGTATTGTTCCCGGCACACAGCACATCCACCTGGGTAGTAATCGAAGCTGTGAATTTGGTTGCCGGTTCGGTAATAGTTACAAAGCCTGCTTTGAGGCAACCCAATGAATCAAATACTGCAACCGAATACGTTCCGGCTGCCAGGTTCGATAAGGTAGCTGTTGTTTGCACCGGCGTTGTAAGCCATGCATAGGTATAAGGAGGAATCCCTCCGCTTGCTACTGCTGTAGCGCTTCCTGTAAGAGAGCCTCTGCACAGGATATCTGTTTTAGTTATCTTTACAACAATCGGAGTTGGCTGTGTAATGGTTACACTGGCAGTTGTTACACATCCAAGTGCGTCCGTCACTGTAACGGTATAAGCGCGGGCTGTAAGGTTGATAACAGTGACTGTGGTTCGCACCGGGGTGGTATTCCACGAATAGAGGTAAGGCGCTGTGCCGCCGGTTGCAGTTACTGTGGCACTTCCGTTGGTTTGACCTGCACATAAAACATTGGTTTTGCTGCTAATTGAAGCAGCCAGCGCTGTGGCAGGAGCTGTAATGAGAGCGGGTAGATTCACCTGACAGTTGTTGGTATCTTTTGCAATGATAGTATATGCACCACCTGCAAGTCCGTTAAAAGTACCGCTTACCTGAAAGGTTCCGCCGTTGATATTGTATTGATAAGGAGCAACTCCACCGGAACCGGCAACTGTAATTGAGCCGGTATTATTACCGAAACACTGAACATTCGTCTGATTAGCGATTGAAGCTGTAAATTTGGTTGCCGGTTCGGTAATGGTTACAAAACCTGCTTTAAGACAACCCAATGAATCAAATACAGCAACCGAATACGTTCCGGCTGCCAGGTTCGATAAGGTAGCTGTTGTTTGCACCGGCGTTGTAAGCCATGCATAGGTATAAGGAGGAATCCCTCCGCTTGCTACTGCTGTAGCGCTTCCTGTAAGAGAGCCCCTGCACAGGATATCTGTTTTAGTTATCTTTACAACAATCGGAGTTGGCTGAATAATTGTTATGTTGACAGTTTTTACGCAACCTGCTGCATCCGTTACTGTAACTGTATAGGCGCGAGCTGTAAGATTGATAGCTGTAGCTGTAGTCTGTACCGGGGTTGTATTCCACGAATACTGATAAGGCGCTGTGCCTCCGGTTGCAGTTACAGTAGCGCTTCCGTTGGTTTGACCCGAACATAAAACATTGGTATGGCC
Organism: Bacteroidales bacterium; assembly: GCA_038237165.1. GTDB lineage: Bacteria > Bacteroidota > Bacteroidia > Bacteroidales > UBA4417 > UBA4417. The sequence continues at coordinate 4,780 of JBBRYZ010000057.1, forward strand.
TGTAATGGATACAGCTAACAATGTAACTGACTGGGTGATAGTAACTTCTAATTGGCTGACACAATTATTGGCATCCTTTATTTGGATAGTATAAGTGCCGGCGTTCAGAGTGTTGAAAGTGCCGCTTGCCTGGGAGGTTCCTCCATTCAGGCTGAATTGGTAAGGAAGTGAGCCACCGCTTCCGGCTACTGTTACTGACCCTGTTGCTGAGCCCATACAGGCAACATTAGTCTGGCTGGTAATAGTTCCTGTAATTGCGGATTCACTCACAACAGTTACTACATGTGAGCATGTATTTGAATTCCCTGAATTGTCCTTCACAGTCCAGGTTACAGTGGTATTACCTACCGGAAATTGCGGAGGCGCATCACTGGAAAAAGTACTTATTCCACAATTGTCAGTTACTGATAACAGGTTAAATTTGACGGAGTCAGTAAGAGTTGCACAGCTTGATATAATAATGATATCATCAGCAGGACAGACCACCGATGGCTTTTCCATATCATTCACTGTAACCGTAAAACTGGCAGATGCTTTTAAATTTGTTGCATCAATAACGGTATAGGTAATTGTGGTTACACCTTTATTCAGAGTATAAGGCAAAAGAATATTATTTATTCCAAAAGCTGGCGAAGTAGTAACTGTAGCCCCGGTCATTTTCCAGGTAAGGGTTGTAATGTCACCGTCAGGATCATTTATGGTGGAAGCTAATCCACTTATCAGTGCTTTACAAACTCCTGGGTCGGTTATCGAAATAATGTTTGCCGGGCAAATGACAGTAGGAGGTGCCGCCAGTCGATTATACAGGAAGAAGTTCAGGGCAGAATTATTTTTAAAAAGATAATTAACAGTGAAGCCGGACTTTCCAATAGAAGATTTCAAATAGCCGACAGGTATGCTATCATCCTGAATAGTAATTGAATATGGAGTATTCCTACTTTCTTCTGCCGGAACTACCCGAAAATATGAAATGTAATCTGCTTTATGCGACAAAGGAGAAGCCGTTGAGGGTGCATAAAAAAAGTAAGGCAGAAGTATTAATAATAATTTAAATGCCTTATGACAGAATCGAATATATAAGAATTTCTTCATGTCGGTGGTTTTAATCTTTTACTTGATTATACCGGAAGCCTTTATCCGGATTAGCTTCTGTTTTTAACTTACTGCAATGGTACAAGATGTTTCTTAAAGCTTATAGCATGAGCAGATATTTTTGTATTTTTCATTTGGTCATGGCCATTTTTTGGTTTATCCCTAATTTAAGTGCAAGTTATTACAAAAAGATGCCAGCTTTAGGTAGTTGAAAATAAGTTATTAAACGATTTATTAACAACTATATATCAGCATATCAATAAGATAAGCCCTTTTTTACAACCTCTTTTTTTTACCTGAAATCTTATTGCATACCATACTTCAATTGTGAGAAGTAAAAACAGGCAACTCCTGGATCCCATTAAGTAAAACTATTGATTATGTGGCCGGTACATTTATTATCAAATCATTTTATCAAAGAAGGGAAAAACCTGTAAAACTGAATTTCATAAATAATATAATACATAAATAATATCCGGCCTTGATTTTTGGGATTCACAGAAAAATCAAAGTTCTGAATCCGCTAAAAAGAGCCTGAAATCCTATCATAATCAAATTTCGGTGATTATTAAATTGTTATATATCCAATCATTAACAATAGTTTTCCTCACAAAGTGTTCTGTTTGTGAATAATCTTTAGTAATTTTGCAGCGCACGAAATCAGAATCAATCTATCTGAAACTGCCAGGTGCCGTTTTATGATTTGAGATAATTAATAAATCATTCATAATAAATTTAATCATTTTAATCAAAACAATGCTTATGAAAACAAAACTTTATTTAGTGATGGGACTTGCGGTAGTTATGCTGGGAAGTTCCTGCGTTAGTCAGAAAAAATACAAAAGCCAGGTTGCCAGTTTTAATGCTCTCAATGAGCAATATACCAAAAAACAAGGCGATTTAAATGCCTGCGAAACGGCTAAAGCTAACTACCTCAAACAAATAGATGATCTCAACAAGCAACTTGCTGATTTAGCAAAGGAAAAATCGTACCTGAAAGATAATAACACGGTGGTGTTAAACCAACTGGAAATGCTTTCGGTAATCTCCAGTTCACAGGCTGCCAGCATTAAGCAATCGATGGAAAACCTTGGGATGAAGGATGCTTACATCCAGGGATTACAAAAATCGCTTGCACAAAAAGATTCGCTTAACATGGCATTGGTTATGAATCTTAAAGGCGCCATCGGCAATCTGGAAGATAAGGATATCAACATTAAAGTGGATAAAGGTGTAGTGTTTATTGATATTTCCGATAAGCTTTTATTCAAGAGCGGGAAATATGAAGTAACTGACCAAGCCAAAAATGTACTTGCAAAGGTTGCCAAGGTTCTGAAGAATCAACCCAATATGGATTTCATGGTCGAAGGACACACTGACAATGTTCCATTTAAAAAAGGCGATCTGGTTGATAACTGGGATCTTAGCGTAAAACGTTCGACAACAATCGTTCGTTTACTCCAGACTCAATACGGACTTGACCCTGCTCATATTATTGCTGCCGGTCGTGGTGAATATCAGCCTGTTACTTCCAACGATACCGCTGATGGCAAAGCTGCCAACCGCAGAACCCGTATTGTTATTTTGCCTGAGCTTGATCAGTTCTTCAAATTGCTCGAAAGGAAATAAATAAAACAGCAGCCGGAATATATATTAAGTATTCCGCAACCAATCAAACCAATTTTCCCGGAGTATTTTCTGTCGCTAACGGCTACAGAGAATACTCCGGGATGTTTTTTTTCATAAACTGACAGGTTTTTGAAACCTGACAGGTTTAGGTAATTAATTGATCCTGAATAACCAGGCCAGGAGTTCTGAGGTTTAGAATTGCGAACAAAATCAGACTGGCATTCGCAGCATCACGGCAATCCGCTTAACCGGGTACCAGGCAGCAGCTATGCCTATCAGCGTAATAGTGATAAAAACATATAAAAAATCGGTGACAATAAGTTTTACCGGGTAGGCACTGATAATAAAGGAGCCGCCACTCTGTAATTTGATGAGACCGAATTTTTGTTGCAAAACGCATACCATCAGCCCGAGCAACAGCCCCGTAAATGCACCGGTAAGCGAAATCAGCAAGCCCTCGAAAAAGAATATTCTTTTGATCGTAGCATCCCTGGCTCCGAGGCTGCGCAGAATCCCGATATCTTTCTGCTTATCGAGTATCAGCATGGTAAGCGATCCGATAACATTGAAGGAGGCAACAATAAGTATAAATGTAAGTATCAGAAAAACGGCCCACTTCTCCGATTTCATAATCTTGTACAGAACTTCCTGCTGCTGGAACCGGTTTTGCACCCGGAATTCAGGACCGATAGTTTCAGCAATTTTTTTTTCGATTTTGCCGGCATCGGCACTTTTGGCCAGCCTTATTTCTACTCCTGTTAACTCATCCGTATAATCGAGCATGCGACGGGCAAAACGCAAAGGCACAATCATATACTTATCATCAAAATCCTGCTGAACCGAAAATATGGCTATCGGCCTGATAAATTCGCTGCGGAACGACTCCTGCGGCATTCCGGTAATACTACCTTTGCGTTTGGGGATGTATACAGATATCAGGTTATCAGGCGCTTTCATATCCAGGTTAAGGAAATAAGCTATGCCGTAACCGGGAATGGCAAAATCGAGGCTGTCTTTCTGAAGGATCATTTCACCGGTTACCAGGAGCGAATCAATGGGGCTGTTAACCTGGTAAAGCGAATCAACACCTTTTATGGTAGCCAGGTATTGTTGCTTCTTGTAATATAAAAGCGCATTTTCTTCAACAACTTTAGTATAACTGATAACACCCGGTATGGCACGGATTTTATCAGCGTTTATATCATTTTCATGAAAGGTTTTCCCCTGGCTGATTGTAATTTCTATATCCGGATCAAATACTGAAAACAGGGAAACAACCACGGACTCAAAGCCATTGAACACGCTCAGTACAATGATAAGTGCAGCCGTTCCTACCGCTACTCCTACCATCGAAATACCCGAAATAAGGTTGATGATATTGTGCGATTTCTTCGAAATCAGGTATCGGCGTGCTATAAAAAACGGGAGATTCAATGGCGTTGTTTTATTACAGTAAATTTAGCTGATAATTCAGATATTTATTATCAATACTTTTAGGACAACCTGCCGCGTATGGTTGAGCAACATGCTGACTTTACGACACGACGCCCTTAGAGAGAATATTTATTTCTCTACACTTATGATCGGTACTCCAATTGTTCCGTTAGGTTCCTGAATATGGATAAGGCTAGTAATGGTTGGAGCAATATCTTCAACAAAAACTTCTGTATTCGATTCGCCGGGTTTTATTTTCCAGCCATAAAAAAGCAAAGGTACATGTGTATCGTAATCAAAAGATGTTCCATGCGATGTGCCGTTATGATAGTTGCCTGTAAGATAACCCATCGTGAGATCGAACATCAGATCGCCGGAGCGAAAAGGGTTAGATCCGTTTAAAGCAAAAGTGTTCATGGTACGGGTAGGCATTTTTGAGTTGAAATCTTCTTTTGAGGCAATCAAATTCATTTGCGGGAAAGTGAGCCTCAGATAACTGATTAAAGCTGTATTGAGCGAATGCTGATCAAGTTTTTTGTTAATTATAGTTTTATGATTTAAGTATATCTGGTTATCCTCAACAGTTTCAATTATATCGCTGATTCCAAAATACCTGTTGCAGAAGAGTTTTAGTGAATCTTCAACCATTTTGCTATCCATATTACCGTATGGCATGTGATTTTCCTTCAGATAATCGCCATTGGGTTTTACAGCATGGTCGGCCGTTAAAAACAGCAGGTAGTTTCCTTTTCCAACACTTTTGTCGAGGGCTTTGAGCAATTGCGATATCTGTTTGTCCAGTTTGATATACGTGTCCATCACTTCAACCGAATTGGGGCCATAAGCATGACCAACATAATCGGTTGATGAAAATGAAACTGCCAGCAGATCGGTATATTTACCCTGTCCGGGTTTTTCGTTTCGGATAAGTTCTTCAGCAAAATCCGCAAGAAGCTGGTTGCCAAATGGTGTAGTTCTGATTTTATCCAACCGTGCATTCAATGTTAATTTGTCAAACGAATGAGGGAAGTTAGTCTCGCCTTCGTTGAATACATCTGTTTCACCAACTCCGTTATCGGGCATTGAGCCAAGATATTCAGTCTCGGGAAGTGATAAATTCCAGCCCGAAGCCATCAGTTTAGCCGACTCCTTTGCGGTATTTAACTTATTGACCCATTGTGGAAGCGTTTTGGAATAATACGTGGATGTAACAAAATTTCCCGATTTGCTATCGTACCAGTAAGCGGCATTTGCCATGTGCCCGCCCGGCAGAATTGAAGCCCTGTCCTTTATCGAAACGGCATATACTTTTGAAAGTCCGTTGTTCGACATACGCAACTCATCCCCTATTGTGGAAGCCAACAGCCTGTGTGGCGACATCTGCCCCGAAGAATTTTCGGCGCCTACTGTCTGATATGTGGAGTCGTCGGTGCAATACACTGTTTTTTTGGATGCCCTGTCGTACCAGTCGTTCGAAATAATACCATGAAAATAAGGCGTGGAACCTGTGTAAATACTGGCATGACCCGGTGCGGTATATGTGGGAATATAGTTGTACTGGGCGTATGTAAAATTCATTCCCTGGTTCATAAGCCGTTTAAAACCTGTTTCCGAATACTGGTCGTAAAAACGGTACAAATAATCAAATCGCATCTGGTCGATAACAATACCTACAACTAATTTGGGTTTCGACTGTATTTTTTCGACTTGTGCAAGACAAACAGCGGAAATGCTGAGCAGGCAAAGTAAAAATATGGCTTGAGGTTTCATGATCAGATCTGTTTAAAGATTATTTCCACGCTTTTACCACCAGGCCGGTTCCGGTTTTGTGTTCGAGCGTAGCATCTAAATAATTCAGTACCAGGCAAACCGGGAATGTGATTATGTAATAGAAAGGCAACAGAATGAAGAAAAGCCTGGTTTTACCAAGGGCTAGAATTGGATATTTCATCGAAAGCCGCCAGCTGATTTGCCCCGGTTTCCCATATTGGTAGCGGGCTTCGGTGCGGCTGAAACCGGCCAACTTTAATTTATCCTGGATTTCGTTAATATTGTATCCGTCGCGAACGTGTTCATCGATAAACGATTCTTCCTCCTCATGGTCGTGTACGTCGCTTCCGCCCTGGTCCGAAGGTGTTGAAATAAGTACCATTCCGCCGGGTTTCATCGAAGCATAAAAATTGCGGAATACAGCAACATCCTCGAGTATATGTTCCATCACATCCACCGAAAGCACCAGGTCGTATGCCGAAGCATCCGTAAATGCCGTAAGATCGGCAATAGCAAAAGTCACATTTTTCCTTCCGATACGACTGAAAAAAGCGTTGCAGTCGGCAATCTGCTCGTCCTTCACATCCACACCGCGGATTTCCCAATCGGGATGTTTTGACGACATATAAAAATCGTACTGTCCGAAACCGGAGCCTGCGTCCAGTATATTAGCATCTTTCGGCGCCGTGACAGCCCATTTTTTTATTTCACGACGCACATGCCACGATCTAAGCAAAAGCAAGTCGAGCAGGCGGTAAAATACTTTTCTTAAAAACGGAGTTCTGTTAAAAACACTTCCGAGCGAACGTTTGATAGGATCGTATTGCATTTAATTTCTGGATATTAAAGGATAATGTGGATGGCTTATCAGCTCTTCTTCAGAAGGTTATCAATATTTTCGATATAATCGAGCGAATCGTCGATAAAAAAATCAAGCTCCGGTATAGAACGGACCTGGTTGTGAATCCGGTTACCGAGTTTAAGCCTGACTTCTTTCCTGTGTTCTTTTATTAAGTCTAAAAGTTCCTGCTTTTCCGTTTTCCCATAGAGGCTAAGGTAAACCTTTGCAAGGAAAAGATCGGGCGAAACATGTACTTTGGTAACGGTAATCATATTTCCCGGAAAAGTATCGCGGCCCATGGCCTGGAATATTTCTCCCAGGTCTTTCTGGAGCAGTCGTGCTATTTTATTCTGGCGTGTTGTTTCCATGTGGCAAAGGTACTGATTTTATAAATAATACATTGTATGTTGCAGTTAAGCATGCGTTTGAAAAATTACTGATCAAATCCATTTAATGTTAATTTTGCGGAATATTCGGAAAACTACCCGAGTATTACTTTTTAAAACTGATTTCGTGAGAAAATTTTTAAAATTAATGCGTTATGCAAAGCCTTACTGGGTTTATGCCGTAATCAATATCATATTTAATATTCTGGTAATAGTGTTTTCATTGGTTTCCTTTGCAGCGCTGATACCAATTCTACAGATATTATTTAAAATGAACAAGCCGGTTACATCGGCACCTCCTTTGGCTTTCAATCAGGATTCGCTGATGCAGAACATAAACTTTTATATCAGCAACCTGATTAAGGATTATGGAGAATTAAGAGTACTAGCATATGTATGTATCATCCTCGTTGGCTTATATTTTTTGAAAAACCTGTTCCGGTACCTGGCAATGTTTTTTATTGCAGTACTTCGTTTCGGGGTGGTGAAAGATTTGCGTAACGCATTGTATCATAAAGCTTTGATTCTTCCCTTGTCCTATTTTAACGAACAGCGGAAAGGCGATATTATTTCTCGTATTACAGGCGATGTTCAGGAAGTGGAATGGTCGATCCTTCAGATGATTGAAATTATTTTCCGACAGCCAATTACCTTGCTGGCTTATCTTATTTTTCTCTTTATCCTGAGTCCGCAACTCACCATATTTGTGCTTCTGGTTTTACCGGTTTCCGGATTTATAATTGGCAGAATTGGCAGATCGCTTCGGCGTACATCTGATAAAGTGCAGGCTAAAATGGGCAATATGGTTTCGCTGATAGAAGAGACTATTTCGGGCCTCAGGGTCATAAAAGCCTTTAATGCCATCAATTTCACCTACAATATTTTCGTAAAGGCAAATACTGATTTCGCCAAAGTTTCGACCCGGATGATTCGCAAGCGCGATCTGGCTTCACCACTCAGCGAGTTTTTAGGTATTCTGGTAACTGCAATCATATTATGGTATGGTGGTGGCCTTATTCTGGCTCATGACAAATCACTCGATCCCACACTTTTTATCGTTTACCTGGGTGTTTTTTCACAGCTTTTGCCACCGGCCAAAGATATTTCTCAGGCAGCGGCCTATATTCAGAAAGGTGCTTCGTCTCTCGACCGTATCGATTATATACTGCAGGCTGAAGAAGTTATTGTTGAGAAACCAAATCCTGTTCACATCAGCGACCTGAACGAAAGCATTGAATACCGTAACGTTTCATTCAGTTACAATACGGAGCCGGTACTTAAGGGAGTTAACCTGGTGATTCCGAAAGGAAAAACCATCGCATTGGTGGGTCAGTCGGGCGGAGGAAAATCAACTATGGTTGATCTTTTGCCACGTTTTTACGATATTACCGATGGGCAGTTACTGATCGACGGGCATGATGTTCGTGATATTGCCATCGCCGACGTACGGGGATTGATGGGAATTGTAAACCAGGAAACCATACTTTTTAATGGTTCGGTTTACGATAATATTTCGTTCGGAATGAAAGACGTAACCCTCGAAAAGGTTATTTCAGCTGCTAAAGTGGCAAATGCACATGAATTTATTGAGAAACTGGACAATGGTTATGATACCAATATTGGCGACCGCGGGCTTAAACTGTCCGGTGGTCAGCGGCAACGGATTAGTATTGCCAGGGCAGTTCTGAAAAATCCGCCTGTACTTATTCTCGATGAAGCAACCTCGGCACTGGATACCGAAAGCGAACGCCTGGTGCAGGATGCGCTGGTGAAACTGATGCAGAACAGAACTTCGGTAGTTATTGCACACAGGCTTTCGACCATACAACATGCCGACGAAATTATTGTACTAAATGCCGGTGAGATTGTACAGCGCGGAAGTCATCACGATTTGATTGCTACTGAAGGTATTTATAAGAAACTGTGTGAGATGCAGTCGTTTACGTAAAAAGGGTTTAGGGTTTGGGATTCGGGCTTTGGGGAAAGAGCCAAAGCAATTCCATTTTATAGATAGCAATTTAAAGTTTTAAAAATGAGTTTAACCATTTAATTTCAATTATGTACAACTCTCTTGTTGAAAAAATAAAAACGCTATCTGCGCAATTTGCACCCGGTATAATTCAGATTCGTAGGCATTTACATGCAAATCCGGAACTTTCTGAAAAGGAATTTAATACTGCTGATTTTATTTGTGCCACTCTCGACAGTTACGGAATAAAATATACCCGTGGCTTCGGTGGGAATGGTATTGTCGCAAAAATTGAAGGGCAGCAGCCTCAGAATATAACTCTTGCGCTACGTGCCGATATGGATGCCTTGCCGATAAATGAGCTGAATGACTGCGATTACAAATCGCAGAACCCGGGCGTGATGCACGCCTGCGGACACGATATCCACATGGCATCCTTGCTTGGCGCTTCAAAAATTCTGAATGAACTGCGTAATGAGTTTGTAGGTACAATCCGGTTGATTTTTCAGCCTTCGGAAGAGAAATTTCCGGGTGGCGCATTAGCCATGATAAAAGATGGAGTTCTGAAAAATCCCGTTCCGGAACGTATAATCGGACAACATGTTCTACCAACACTCGAAGCCGGAAAAGTGGGTTTCAAATCAGGTCGTTACATGGCTTCGACCGATGAGGTGTATTTAACGGTGAAAGGCCGTGGTGGTCATTCGGCCACACCTGAATTAAACACGGATACTGTATTAATAGCTTCTCATATAATTGTTGCGCTTCAGCAAATTGTAAGCAGAATGGCGCCTCCGGGAATTCCCACGGTTCTGTCTTTCGGTCGGGTAATAGCCGATGGCCGTACCAATATTATTCCTTCAGAAGTGAAAATAGACGGCACTTTCCGCACTTTCGACGAAACCTGGCGCGCAAAGGCACATGAAAAAATTACTAAACTTGCTAAAGGCATGGCTGAAAGCATGGGTGGAACCTGCGATGTATTTATCGACCATGGCTATCCGTTCCTGGTAAATGACGATCTGGCAACCTCAGAGGCAAAAGCATTAGCACAGCAATATCTTGGGCCTGAAAACGTGGTGGATCTCGAACAACGTATGACTGCCGAGGATTTCGCTTATTACTCTCATATTATTCCGGCCTGTTTTTATCGTTTAGGTGTGAAAAACCCTGAGTGGGAAAACATTCGTAATCTTCATACACCAGAGTTTGATGCTGACGAGCGTAGCCTGGAAACGGGAATGGGTTTGATGGCGTGGATTGCACTGGGGAGTTTGGAGAGTAAGGTGCCTTGGGCATAGTGCTTGATGCATAGTGCCTGTTATTTGGAGAGTTATAGTTTAACTAAGGTCGTTTTCTTTATTTTAGATTCTTTTCATCAATCGAATTGTTCCTGAAGTTTCATAAATCTAAAATCCCTACCATGAAAGAAAACAAATCTTACACAAGTCTTGATGTTTGGAAAAATAGCCGTGAACTCGTAAAGAAGATCTATCTCGTTACGAATGGTTTTCCAAAAGAAGAATTATATTCATTGACATCGCAAATGAGAAGAGCAGCAGTTTCTATCCCTTCAAATATTGCTGAAGGTATTGCCCGGAATTACCAAAAGGAAACTATCCAGTTTCTTCACATTTCCAAAGGTTCTCTTTATGAACTTGAAACCCAATTATATTTGGCATTTGATATAGGATATCTAAAAGAAGATGAATTGTCTTTAGTTATGGATCAGATTGAATCCTGCAAAAAATTAGTTGCTGGATTTATAAATTACTACCGGAATAAAACTTCTTAACTCAGTCAGATATTAAGGGAGCCAGACACCAAGCACTAATCACTATGCACCAAGCACTAGTCACTATGCACCAAGCACAAAAAATATGAAAGTAGCTGGCAAACATTATCGTACAATTTGGATGGAAGGATCATCAGTTTTTATGATCGACCAGAACGCATTGCCATTCTCATTTGAAATCCACGAAGCAAAGAACTATCGTGAAACCTGCCATGCAATCATCACAATGATTACAAGAGGTGCTGGAGCAATTGGTGCGGCTGCCGGATTTGCCATGGCACAGGCTTTTATGGAAGCAGAAATTAAATATAACGCCGTAACATCTGAATTCTTAAATTTTATTGAATCCACGAAAAAGGAAATTGAAGCCACCCGCCCAACCGCCCGAAACCTGTTTTACGCAATCGAAAGAGTATATAATGCGGGTTTAATAAGTGCTGAAAATGCTTTGCGCGAAGCTCAATTATTAGCCGATGCAAATATTGCCGATGCAAAAAAGATCGGAGAATTTGGTAGTAACCTGATTCAAAATGGAAGTAGGATATTGACCCATTGCAATGCCGGCTGGCTTGGATTTGTTGATTATGGAAGCGCGCTGGCACCTTTATATATTGCAAAAGTACAAGGGAAAGAATTTTTTGTATATGCTGATGAAACCCGTCCGCGTAACCAGGGCGCAAGGCTTACTGCCTGGGAATTGCAGAACGAAGGCATTCCGCACAAAATTGTTCCTGACAATGCCGGCGCTTACCTGATGAGTAAAGGAATGATAGATTTTGTGATTGTCGGCGCTGATCGAATAGCTGTAAACGGAGATACAGCCAATAAAATCGGTACTTTTGAAAAAGCGATCGTAGCAAAAGAATTCGGAATCCCTTTCTACGTTGCCGTCCCCTTTTCGACCATTGATTTTTCTCTCAAAGATGGATCACAAATACCGATCGAGGAACGCAGTGAAGATGAAGTGTTGATCTATTCCGGTCCTGATTCAGAAGGAATAATGCATACCATCCGCATGGCTTCGCCCGGTTCGCATGCGCTGAATCCTGCTTTTGATGTAACACCGGCAAAGTATATTACCGGTTTTATCACGGAGAAAGGCATCTTAAAACCTGGGGAACTCAACAATTTTAAAAAGGAGATTAAAATGCCTTAATGAATACACGACTGCACGAATTATAAACGCCGCAGGCATTGAACGCGCAGCATTGAACCTTTGAACTTTTAAAAATAACCCAAATCCAAACCCATGGAATCCCCCACCACCTGCAACTGGCCCGGCAACGATTTGCTGATGATCGAATACCATAATAACGAATGGGGCGTTCCTGTTCATGATGATCGCAAGTTGTTTGAATTTATGATATTGGATGCATTCCAGGCAGGGCTTAGTTGGAAAACAATTCTGCATCGCCGCGATGGCTTCCGGGCGGCTTTTGAAAATTTTGATGCTTTGAAAATCGCAGAGTATAATGAAGATAAAATCCAGGAACTGATGCAGGATACCAGGATTATCAGGAATCAGTTGAAAATCCGTTCAACCGTCACCAATGCGCAGGCTTTCCTAAGGGTGCAAGAGGAATTCGGATCGTTCGACAAATACATCTGGCAGTTTACCGGTGGAACAACCAAATACAATAAGTGGACTGAACTGAATCAAATTCCTGCAAAGTCGTTCGAATCGGATACCATGAGTAAGGATCTGATCAAAAGAGGATTCAAATTTGTTGGATCAACGATTTGCTATGCTTTTATGCAGGCCGCCGGCATGGTGAATGATCATATGGTATATTGCTTCAGGCACAGGAAAGTGCAGGAGGATTAATTTTATTGGGAGTTTAGATAAAATACAGAATCCATAGTTTTGCCGTCAACCCGGCATATAGGGAAATTCAAAAAATTAAGAGTAAGCCAGTCATTATCCTAACAATTTTGAAGTGTTTAATTGTTTTCATCCTGGAAACAATATTTTTGAAAGCAGAGTGTCTGTATATTTGTAATTCAATTAATATTAAGTAGTAAGTATAAAAACGGGTTTAAATGGAGTATTGCCCACATGTACTCCTTTCTTTGCGTCGGGGAAAGCCTTTGAGTACAGAAGAATAAGTTTTGTACATCAACTCTTAAACTATAAAAATAAGCATCTTTGCGTAAAGTGATGAGTTTTCTTAGTGAAACTGCATAGTAACTATCCAAGTATGGGTTTGAAGGTTCAGAACTCCTGACCTGGTTTTCAGGATCAATCAATTATGAAAATATAGAAGCAAATTGAATGTGCGGAATTTTCGGATGAATAAATTAACAAGCACGTTTGCGAATTCATTTTTTATCATTTGCGGAAAATTGATTCATTATTTTTCATATGCACTTATGGATTTGAAGGAGAGAATTGAAAAATATTTCGGTGCGCTGTACTTTTGTATTAATTTGATATTCAAGACCATAAATATTCCGCCGCGCTGCGGCTTTTAAAGAAAAGTCATTTTGAAAACCAGGTGCGGCGCACCGGAATATTTATAGCAGAGTAATTCAGGATTCTCGAAAAAGTGCAGCGCACCGAATATGGATTGCCATTTAAGAATGACATATAAAAATTGCGTTTTCACTATGCGAGAAGTCAGGAGTTCTGAGGTAATTCTATTTTTGAAAACATGCTGTAAAGTTAGATATAAGTGACAATATGTGAATTATGTAAGTATTTTCTTAAATTGTGTAATACGGTATCATACAACAGGTAGTACTTTTGCTCAAAATCTAGTAAGTCGCTCGGCACACTTCAGTAATCATCCTTGATTTCTTAATCTTTCAAAAAAACAATCTAACTAACCCATCATTAATTTAAATTTTATGAAAAAACTTTTTATCGCTTTAGTATTCCCGGTCATTATACTTGCATCAGGATGTACTCAGAAAAATGCAGAGATTGCCTCATTGAAGGCAAAAAACGATAGCTTAATGGCTATTGGCTTTGTGAAAGATTCAACAGTGATTGATTTTGTTGATGCTTTTAACAGCATTCAGGCTAATCTCGACTCAATCAAAATGAAAGAGAACATCATCAACAAAACTGTTAGTGGCAGCTCCGAAGTTAAAACCAAGTCGAAAGACCAAATTAACAGCGACATTAACCTGATCTACAAAATGCAACAGGAAAACCGCGTTATGGTTGCTTCACTGCGTTCTAAACTGAAAAATTCAGGCGTTCATGCAGCCGGATTAGAGAAAATGGTTGAAAACCTTAGCAAGCAGATTGAAGAAAAAGACGTTCAGATTGCTCAGCTTAAAGATGATCTTACAAAGATTAACATTCAGGTAACCGATCTAAATACAAAGGTAGTCGATCTGAATGCCAATGTTGATAACCTGAATACCGCTAATCAGGAGAAACAACAGGTAATTGAAGCAAAAACTGCTGAACTTAACACTGCTTATTATATCGTTTCAACACCATACGACCTTGAGAAAAAGAAAATCGTTACCAAAGAGGGTGGATTTATTGGTTTAGGTAAAACAAAGGAACTGGCTCCCAATATGGATAAAAGCTATTTCACTAAAGTTGATATAACCAAATTGAATGCAATTCCTATTATGAAGGATAAAGCAACTGTTTTAACCAAACATCCAAAGAATTCGTATTACCTTACCGGTAAAAAAATGTCCGACAGCCTGATCATAACAAACCAGGCTCAATTCTGGAGTCTTTCGAAAGTGCTTGTTGTAAGCGCTAAATAAACACTCATATACAAAATGGGAAAATCCGGTCCGAAAGGCCGGATTTTTTTTATGCAAAAAGCTGATATGTCCTAAATACAATTACAACACTTAAAAGAGATTGATAATCTGAACAATATGGGAAGCAAGGTGTTTTAAATGCATTATTTTGGTCTGGCGTGATGTATCATAATTCCTGTTACTGATTTGGATTAGAAGTAAATCTGCCGGTTCAAATTCCCGGCATTGAACATAAACCAAGAAAGATAATTGATGGAAATGTACTGATAACATTACAAACAATAAATATGGACGAAAATGAAAGAATTACTTGAAGCTTATTACAAAGGATTCGCCGGGAAAGCAAATTGGGAGAGAGTAATCGCTGACAACTTTCAATACATAGGTGGCGACATGACAAAATCAGAACCGCTAATTGGGAAACAGGCATACATTGAGGTCATCAAAAGATTTTCCCAGGTTTTCACGGCAATGAGAGTAAAGGAGATGATTGTTCAAGGTGACACTGCTTGTGTTATTGGAAACTATGACTTCAGGTTCCCCAATGGAAAAGAAATTAACGGTAATGTAGCTGAACTTTGGACAGCAAAAGACGGTAAACTACAATCGCTAACAATTTATTTTGACACATTGACTTTTTGGGGCAATACAAAAATGTAAAAGATTTACGAAACAACACTTATAGGCAAAATCAGGACATATTTAGTTCTGCTTCCAAAATTAGAAATTGAGGAAATGAAATTGTTTCATGGACTCTCAATAAGTGTAAATTTGAATTTAAGTACTTCATTGGGCGATGGTGTTACGATGCCCGGCCCGCATAAACTACTCCCAATATGAGAAATTCAATAGATTTGTTCATCAAAAATTTACTGCCTACATGTTTCTTTTTTGTTTTATTTCTACCAGCATCACATGCCCAGATAATTCAAAACGTAAAAGAAATAAATACGGCTTCAACTGGATCTTATCCTACTGATTTTACTATAGCCAATAACAAAATGTTTTTCCGTGCTATTGGCAATTCAGGTACTTACGGACTTTGGGTAACGGAAGGTACAAATGCTACAACGCAAATGTTAAGTCCTGCCACAGGCTCTTTAAATTTTCCGGATATTATTTCTTATCATAACAAAATTTATTTTTCATTTAACGATGGCATCCACGGCGATGAACTCTGGGTGAGTGATGGAACTACACTAGGAACAGTACTTCTTAAAGATCTTTATGCCGGAAGTACAGGTTCTTTCCCTCATGCATTTACAGTTGCTAACGACAAATTGTTTTTTATGGGCAATAGTGTGGAAGCGGAAAGAAGGCTCTATGTTTCGGATGGAACTGTGAGTGGAACATTCGTTCTCAAAAACGATTATATTAATCTTTTTAATGGTTTCACTGATTTTGCAGTTCTTAACAATGATATTTATTTTACGGGTGATAATGGAACCGGCTCCGGATATGGTTTATGGAAAAGTAACGGTACTATTACCGGAACTGTATTATTAAAGCCCGAACTCCAAAGCCCAACCGGTGGTAATTATGCGGTGCTCAACAACAAACTCTATTTTAGCGGATTTGACTATACCAATGGCAGCGAATTATGGGTTACAGATGGTACAACCGTTGGTACTCATATTGTTATAAATTTAAGTGCAGATGCCGGTGGAATACTGTATAGCGGAGCCCCAAATAATTTGCATGTATATAAGAATAAAATTTATTTTACCGGCAGAGACGATTTGCACGGCATTGAATTATTTGAAACGGATGGAACTGACACAGGCACGCACCTTGTAAAAGACATGGTGCCGGGCGTTGAAGGTAGCCAGCCAACAAAAAGCATCATCTACAATGGACTTTTATACTTTTCCTGCCTCAATGGAGTGGCAGCGGGATTGTGGAAATCAGATGGAACAAGTGCTGGAACTGTACTGGTAAAATCCGGAGGTGGAAATGAACCCTGGCTAAATGATGTGAGGTTCGCTGCTGTTTGGGATAACAAACTCTATTTTATCCCATCTAATAATCCTTATAATTTAATATGGCAAACGGATGGCACTGCCGCAGGCACCAAATTCATTCAATTGCAAAACACGATTAATCTTGTAAGCAGTTTTAATGCCGGGTTTAAATTTGCAGAATATAATGCAGAACTTTACTTTTCGGGTAGCTGTGCTACTATTACTTCAGGATACGAGCTGTGTAAACTTACTGCAAGTGCCTTGTCTGTTGCCTTGCCAAATGTTCAGGCACCCGTTGCTATATATCCAAATCCGGCAAAAGACGAATTATATATTAACAGCTCAGGTAACATCACATCAGTGTTAATAAAGGATGCAAGTGGAAGAATTGTTGACCATCCCAAAATTTCTTCAGGCTATGACGGTATGAAAATCAGTCATCTGGCAAAAGGTGTATATTTTGTCAGCTTCACAACACAAAACCAGATTCAGACTTTGAAATTTATTAAGGAATAAGACCTTTCTTATTCGCCGGAATTATTACCTGTTGAAAGCAAATAACCTTGCACCATTCTCATTTCCCAATAAGTGACCTTATTTCCAAGAGTAGCAAGCGCTTCGGAAAAAGAAGCAGTTTCAGTGGTTCTGAAATAAGAAGTTATAAGCTCTTGTTTTTCTTCGGTTATAAGTTTCAGGATTTCGATTTCGCCGCTTGCAACAAACCTTGCCAAATGCCCGCCAATGGTTGATGTCGTTAACGAACGCTCCGCTGCAATCTCTTCAATAGATTTCCCTTGTTTAAACATCTCCAGGCTTAATCTTTGCGTTTGGCCCTTTTCCTTTTTTGGTTTTCTTACTGACTCTTCATCAGGCAATTCAACATCCAGTTTATCAAGGTGGTTTATTTGAAGGTATTCGCGAATGATACCTATTAATTCCGCTCCGTATTTCACTACTTTTTTCTTACCGAATCCACTAATCTCCTTCAGTTCTTTAAGTGTAACCGGAAGTTTTTCAACAAGTTCGTAAAGTGTTTTTTGAGGAAGCACCATATAAATTGGCAAATCTTCCTCATCAGCCTGAGCATTGCGCCAGGCTTTAAACTGCTGAAGTAAACCTGTATTTGATCCTGCATTTGACGGACTGAAAACCGGTGATTTAGATTCTTTCTTTAACTGGATTTTTTCAATTCCTGCTTTAGCTTTTGCGGACAGGTATGTTTTTACCGAAAACCCGGATTTGCATTCCTTAAAACAGGCAGCTTTAATAAATGCTTCCTGGTAAAGGTTCTCCATGCTTTCCCTGAGTGATTTCCTTACTTCTTTATTATCCGTTTCAATATCCGTATTTTGCAAAACGTTGCAAATATGCTCTTCCGTTTTTTCGGCAAAATAAACGCTTGCCTTTTTAATACGCTCCTGCAACGGTTCATTCCCTTCAATCATTGGCTGACCAATCAGCAGTTGGCCAATCTGAGGATTAAATTTATTTGCAATTCCAATCAGGTCAGAATGCAATTTATCGCTCAGCGTTGCAAATGTTTCAGCGAAAGCGGGAAGTAAAATATTGGAATTTTCCTTGATTAGTTTCTGGCAATAACCAAGCCGGCGTTGTATCTGGGAGAAATCGAGCAATTCGACCAGAAGTGTTTGCTGGTAAGCTATTTTAGAAGCTAACAATTCTTTTTCGCCCGGCTGGTTTAGTTCGGCTTCCGCGGAAAAGCCTTTTACACTGGTGTCGCTTTTTATACTGGCTTGCGAAATAGATGAACTCAGCACCATGCCTTCAAAAGTCTTGCATCGGCTGAGTGCAACATAAACCTGCCCGTGGGCAAAGGCAGCATTGGCATCGATTATGGCTTTCTCAAAAGTTAAACCCTGGCTTTTATGGATGGTGATAGCCCATGCCAGTTTTAATGGGTACTGTATAAATTTGCCAACGAACACTTCGGCAATCTCCTTGGTTTCTTCGTTAATGGTGTACTTATTGTTTTCCCATGCAACCACGTCAACCGGGATTGCATCATAATCACCCTCGCATTTTACGAAAATAATATCATCGTCAATATTTACAATCTTACCAATTTTACCATTGTAAAAAAGCTTTTCGCGCGATATATCGTTTTTCACAAACATTACCTGTGCACCAACTTTAAGCACCAGCTCGAAATCAGTTGGATAACTGTATTCAGGAAATTCACCTTCCACAGAAGCTTTAAAATGGTAGGGATGGCCTTTGAGCTGCTTTAGTTTATTTTCGTTAATAGCCTGCGACTGGTAATTGTGTGTGGTAAGTGTAATGTAACCTTCGTCGTTACCGGGATTAAAACCCGGGATGTACCGCTTGTTTAAGTCGTCGAGTGATTGCTGGTCAATTTTATTATCGCGTACTTTATTGAGCAGGCTTATAAAAACATCATCACTCTGCCGGTAAATGTGCTTCAGCTCAATGGTAGTGAAGTCGGTTTTCTGCAGGGCGCGGCTCCCGAAAAAGAAAATGGTATCGTAATACGGCCGCAGCAAATCCCATTCATCATCCTTGGCAACCGGAGCAAGTTGTTGCAAGTCGCCAATCATTAGCAATTGCACACCACCAAATGGTTTGTATCGATCCTTAAACCTTCGGAGCACCTCGTCGATGGCATCAAGCAAATCGGCCCTCACCATACTGATTTCGTCAATCACCAGCAGGTCGAGGCTCTTCATGATATTTATCTTTTCGCGACTGAAACGCTGCGACCTGTCGAAAGTACTTTTCTGAGCCTGTATTTGCGCATTCCCCGGTGCCTGTGCTTGTTCTGGCACATGCGGCCCAAAATGCATCTGAAAAAACGAATGAATGGTAACGCCTCCCGCATTGATGGCAGCTACTCCTGTAGGTGCAACTACAATCATCCGCTTAGGCGAAATGGTTTTAAGATTCCGCAAAAAAGTAGTCTTACCTGTACCGGCTTTGCCAGTAAGGAATAGATTAGTATTAGTTTGCTCAACAAAATCGAAAGCCAACTTCAGCTCGGGATTTGGGATTTCGGAGGTCATTGGCTTTAGTTCTATTGTTTTACTTAGTCTTTTCAGGCGAGTAATAAGCGGCGGCTGGCAAAAGGTGATCGAGATTAGCAACTCCTAACACCACAATTGCGGTTACAATGGAAGTATGATCCTGGTATTCAGGAATGCTCCTGTTGTATAAATCTCTTTCGGTATGCCATATTTCGCCATAACTGAAGTTGTAACCTTTGGTGTCCTCAGTACCGAAAGTCACAGTTGGAACGCCTTCAACGGCAAACGAGCCGGCATCAGTTCCTGCGGCAACTTTAGGTCTGGGACGTGGGTCAACTTTTTTAAGCGTGAAAGGGAAATCGGGATTAATGCTGTTAAGAGGCTCGCAAATTTTTTCAAAATCTGCCATCCATGCTTCGGGCACGCTTAAACTGTTGGCAACTGTTGGTCCGCCGTCGCGATTAAACATATTTGAGATTTTGGCCAGCTTTTCAGGATTTCGCTTTACCCAGCTTTTCGACCCATACAATCCAAACTCTTCTCCTGCAAATAAAAATACAAGTATTGTGCGTTTCGGTTTTCCACCTGCTTTCATAATCATACGGGCAGCTTCCATGGTTGGAGTTGCTCCCGAACCGTCATCA
>JBBRYZ010000058.1:0-24526 GCA_038237165.1 Bacteroidales bacterium
CAGAAAATGATCAAAAACATGTTAAAATTAAGATAAGGGACAACGGGATTGGAATTGCCAAAGAAGAAATACCCAAATTGTTCGACAGGTTTTACCAGGTGGACAGTTCGTTTACCAGGGAATATGAAGGTACCGGGATTGGGCTTGCCCTCACTAAAGAACTGGTAGAACTTCATCATGGTAGCATACAAGTGAAAAGCAGGAAAGCAGTTGCCGGCCGGTCCTGTTCGGGTTGGACTGAATTCAGTGTTGAGTTGCCTCTCGGTCGCGATTATCTGAAGGATGAAGATATTATAAAAGATGTGAATAAATTGATTGAACCGGAATTGCCGGTTCACGATGAAAGCTTTTTTAGCCATTACAAGCCTGATGGTCAAACAGAAACTGTCCCGGGGCTATTGTCTGAAGAAATACAGGAAGAAAAAACAATCATATTAGTGGTGGAAGACAATTATGATATGCGTCAATATATCAAAGAATCACTTGATAGTTTTTACTTAGTTGAAGAAGCTGTAAACGGAGAGCAAGGAGTAAGGAAAGCGGGAAAAATTATCCCTGACCTGATTATCAGCGATATGATGATGCCGAAGATGGATGGAAATGAGTTGGTGCGAATCCTGAAAAATGAAGAAACAACAAGCCATATTCCTATAATTTTATTGACTGCAAAAGCAGGACATGAAGATAAACTGGAAGGATTGGAAACAGGCGCCGATGATTATCTTACAAAACCATTTGATATAAAAGAACTTCAGGTTCGCGTTAAGAACCTTATAATCACCCGGAAAAAACTGCAGGAAAAATACGGCAAACCCGAAAATCTACTCCCCGGAATCAAAGATCTAAAGCTAAACAGCATCGATGAGAAATTTATGTTCAGGGTAGCGCAGGTAATTGACAAACATATAGCCGAAGAAGAATTTGATATTGAAGAATTTTGCAGCGAGGTTGCCATGAGCCGCACCCAGCTGCACCGCAAACTGAAAGCGCTTACCGGCAAATCAGCCAGTTTATATATACGATCCGTAAAATTAGCCAGGGCAAAAAAGATGATTGAAGAACAGCAAGGGATCATTTCCGAAATAGCCTATTCAGTAGGATTTTCGAGCCCGGCGTATTTTACCCGCTGTTTTAAGGAAGAATTTGGATACACTCCAAGTGAATTGAAAAAATAACAATCCTATTTTTTGTCTCCTTTTATCTCTGCTATAAAACGGAGATAATTCCCTCATTTCCTTTAAATGGAACAATAGTGCCAGCATTTGGAACATGGGTGCTAACCACTACCCCCTGTTATTTCGGAACTTTGTAATGATAATATTATTCAAAATTAAAAAACAGGAAAATGAAAACATTTACATTTTTTAGCCTTATGGTTTTATTAAACCTATCCGTTATTAATCCTGCCAACTCTCAAACTTTTACAAATTACACAGTAGCTTCAACCAGCAACCAATTGCCAGGCAATGAAGTTCAAGCTATTGCCATAGATACTCAGGGAAATAAATGGTTTGCTCATGGATGTGGAGTTTCAAAATTTGATGGAACAAGCTGGACAAACTATGACACACTGAATTCTGGTTTGCTAAGTGATATTGTTACTTCAATTGCCATAGATGCACAAGGGAATATATGGGTTGGAGCAATTGATCCATATTGGTTAGGAGACGCAAGAAAACATGGAGTTTCAAAATTTGATGGAAGCACCTGGACAAGCTATACAACATCAGATGGTCTTATAAATGGCTATGTTAATGCAATTGCTATTGATTCCCATGGAAATAAATGGTTTGGAACTGATGGTGGGGTTTCAAAGTTTGATGGAGTTACCTGGACTAATTACACCACTTCGGATGGTCTTGTAAATGATCAAGTCACTTCAATTACTATTGATGCACACGGTAATAAATGGTTCGGAACTGGGGATGGAGTTTCCAAATTTAATGATACTACCTGGATGACCTATGATTCAACAAATTCCGGGTTGAAGGGTAATGTAGTTTCATCAATTGCAATTGATTCTCAAAGCAATACATGGATTGGAACTTTTGATTGGGGGTACCATGGAAGACGAATAGGGTATGGAGTTTTCAAATTTGATGGAACTAACTGGACAAACTATTCCAGTGCTAATGGTCTTGCAGGAGATATTGTTACCGGAATTGCCATAGATTCAAAAGGTGATAAATGGTTTGCAACGAGTGGTTCGTCTAATGATGATAGTACAGGCGGGGTCTCAAAATTTGATGACATTAGCTGGACAACTTACAATAAAAATAATTCTGGTTTGCCAAATAATATTGTTTGTTCAATTCTATTAGATTCAAATGACAATGTTTGGATGACAGGAGGTTTTTGGGAGCGTGGACCTGAAGCTGGGAATTATCTTATAAGCTTTGAAGCATATAAATTTGACGGAATAAAATGGACAAACTATAAAGCAAATGGTTTAGCAGGTAACTGGGTTAATGCTATTGCCATCGATGCTCAGGGTGATAAATGGTTTGGAACCACATATTATCAATTTCAAAAAGGTGGGGTTTCGAAACTTAATGGAAGTGATTTTACATCTTATACAACGGCAGATCATTTTGTAAATGACAAAATTACATCTATAGCAATTGATGCAGAAGAGAATAAATGGGTTGGCACTAACGAAGGGGTTTTTAAATTTGATGGAACTACCTGGACAAAATATACCACGTCAGATGGTCTTGCAGATAATTATGTATATTCAATAGCCATTGATGCCCAGGGCAATAAATGGATAGGAACCTGGAACGGAGTTTCAAAATTTGATGGAACATCCTGGACAACCTATACCACTGCAAATGGCCTCTTCGGAAATGTAGTTAGTGCTATTGCATGTGATCATCAGGGAAATATATTTATTGGAGCTAGTAATGATTTTGGAGTAAATAGTAAGTTATCAAAATTTGATGGAACTACCTGGTTAACCTATTCCAATGTATTTGATCTTATTAACTCAATCGCCATAGATGATCAGGGTATTATATGGGTTGGAACACTAGAAGGAGTTTCAAAATATGACGGAACTAAATGGACAAACTATACCCCTGAAGATGGTCTTGCGGGTTATAATGTCATGGCGATTGCCATTGATGATCAGGATAATAAATGGTTTGGATCATATGGAGGTGTTTCTGTTTATGATGGAACTCATTGGAAAAACTATTCCTATTCAGATGGCCTCGCGGATGATTGGGTTTTGTCCATTGCAATTGATGCCCAAGGCAATAAATGGTTTGGAACTGATAATGGGGTTTCAGAATTATCTGATGGAACTAACACTGCCATTGAAACTCTCATCTCTACAAATAGCTTAACCCTTTATCCCAACCCTGTTCAAAATGTGTTGCACATCAATTCTTCAGGAAAAACAGGGATGATTGAAGTATTTGATATTACCGGAAAATCAGTACTTCAAAAGCAAATCCAGGGATACAACCCATCCATTGATGTTTCGGGTTTAAAGAAAGGGATCTATTTTGTAAAGGTATTGTCAGATAATCAATTTGTTACATCGAAATTTGTAAAACAATAGAACTAAAAAAATGCAAGTTAAAAACCGTGAAAAGTTAAAACTTAAACCAAAATTATTTGGCACATAAAAAAGGAGTCAAATATTTTTGTAAGTGTCACATATTCAATAATATAAAAGGAGGTCAAAAATGAAAGAAATGTTTTCAATCTCGTTTATCAGTAAGAAGATTCTTGCAGTTTTTAGTACTTTTCTTGTTTTATCTTCTGTGGCTTTATCTCAAATACCTACTTTAAATCTTCAGCTCTGGTTAAAATCCGATGCAGGTATTACACTTAATGGTTCAACAGTTAGCAATTGGGCTGACCAAAGTGGTAATGGCAACAATGCTATTCAAAATAATTCCGATCGACAGCCATTGCTGGTTAACAATGGTCTGAATGGTAAACCCATACTGCGTTTTGATGGTTTGAATGATAAACTGGGACTCACCGGTTCAACTCCGATGACTCAAATCACTCTTTTCATGGTTGTCAAAAACAACGCTCCTGTTCCAGGTCAGGACCATTCAGACCACGTAATGGCCTTTGGTGCACCTACTGGAGAAGGGTATTTTGTCTTATTCGGGGGATCGGAAAGAATTTCGGATCGAATAGAAATTGGAGGGCCTGCCGGTGGTGTGCGAGCTAAGGCAACCAACATCGCTGCATATGGTGAATGGAGAATCATAAGCATTGTAACAAATACAACAATCCACAACACAACACTGAGATGGAATGGGAGTAACGCAGTAATGACCCCTTTAGATTCTGACAATGCTATCTCCGTTCCAATGGGCACTGGTGGTGGAATTGGAGGAGCTGACAATAGCCCCTTTGGGTACTTACTTACAGCGCATTGTGACTTCGCAGAGGCAATAGTTTATAATAGGGTTGTGAATGATTCTGAACGAAATGCAATAGAAGATTATCTCGCTAGCAAGTATAATATATCAAATATCATTCCCGCCGGCTCAATGGTAAAAAAATTGAGTACAAATCAGTATGTCTTCACCGAAGGTCCGGTTTGGTATAATGATTCGGCATTACTTTTTGTAGATGATAACCTCCCTGGGTCCGGGCCGGATATTTACCAATATGAGCCCATTTCAAAACAATTCAGTAAATGGCCTGCCGGTTCAACACATTGCACCGGACTTAGCTGTGACAAGGAAGGAAATCTTATCGGCGCTTCATCGAATATAATAATGGTAGATAAAGCCGGGCAAATAAGTAAAACGCTGGCGTCAGGTTATAATGGTAAAATCTTTGATAACCCGAACGATTTAATTTCAGACAATAAAGGAGGTGTTTACTTCAGCGACCCAGACTTTTTTCTTACCAACCCTCCTCAGGATAAAACAGCAGTTTATTACATTGATCCGGTAGGAAATATAATAAGAGTAATTGATGATGTTGCTGAACCAAACGGGCTTGTACTTTCTCCCGACGGCACTAAACTTTATGTGGATGACGGGAATAGCAAATACCTTTATTCCTGGGATGTTGCTCCTGATGGTACTGTTTCAGGCAAGTTAAGCCTTGCCGAGTTGCAGACAGTGTCCGGTAATGTAGCCGAAGCTGATGGAATGGCAATTGATATCAAAGGAAATTTCTACGTTGCAACCGGAATAGGTATCCAGGTCTTTTCACCCCAGGGTGATTCCATTGCTACCATCGTAGTTCCGGAGCAACCTTCAAACTGCGATTTTGGAGGAAGCGATTTCAAGACCCTTTACATTACTGCACGCTCAAACCTTTATTCGATTGACCTTAATTATCCCGGGTTTGCTGTTTCAAGGGTGAATCTGACCAGTACCGAACATTTAATTCCAAACCAACCAG
This sequence comes from Bacteroidales bacterium, assembly GCA_038237165.1. GTDB lineage: Bacteria > Bacteroidota > Bacteroidia > Bacteroidales > UBA4417 > UBA4417. Next base: position 5,386 of record JBBRYZ010000058.1, read on the forward strand.
TGGTTGAAGTTTATCCAAATCCTTTTACTGAGATTGCAACCTTCGAATACCAGCTGGAAAATCCTGAAAAAGTGAAGCTCCGGCTTTTTGATGTTTCAGGCCGACAGGTTGATATACTACTTAATGAACAACAATTAGGAGGTACGCATATAATAAATTGGGATGCTTCCGGCATCCCTGCCGGGATCTATTATTATCAATTACAAACCGGGAACCAGGTAAAAACCGGAAAGATAATTTTAACCCGATAATTCCTGGCAAAGCTCAGTTGTTGGCCCAATCGGTCCAACTTCGCTTCCTCAAACAAACTACTCTAAGTTCCGCTCTTATGAATAATACAATACAGATTTCGAAATGCAAGATAAAGTGGAGCCAGAAACCACTTAAAACAACGGGGCGGAACCGAAAAGCCATATGAGTAGGAAAATATAAATACCTTCAAAAATGAAAAAGACAACAATTCTCAACTATGCCTTTCTGCTGCTTTGCATATCCTTGATAGCATCCTGCAAGAAAGAAAATGCACTGGTTAACCAGTCAAATCTACAAAGTCAGTCGACTGATCCTTCGCTTGAAAAAAAAGGTAATGTAAAAGAGTCTATTAATGTTAGTGTTTTTGCTTCGAATGTCAGGTATGCCAGGGGGCTTAAATTCGGTCCCGATGGTAATCTTTATGTAGCGCTTGCAGGCGTTGGAGGAACGGATTCAACCGTAGGACAATGCACACAGGCACCTGGCCCTCTCGGCCCGTTTTACGGAGGGCATACTTCGAGTATTATCCGAATAAATCCGCAGGGAGCAGTATCAATGGTTGCAGATCATTTACCGTCACAGATAAATAAGGGCAAATTTACAAGCGGAGTAGCTGATGTTGAATTTGTCGGGAATACCCTATATGCATTATTGGATGCCGGATGTTCGCATGGAAATGCTGATTTTCCAACCTCAGTTATTAAGGTGAACAGGAATAATGGCACATGGTCAGTAGTCGCGGACCTAACTGCTTTTTATCTGGGTCATCCGGTTGCAGCTCCTGACATGGAAGATTACCAGCTTGATGGAACTGCCTATAGTCTTATAAATGTAAAAGGAGATTTATTTGAAATGGAACCCAATCATGGTGAATTCGATAGAATTATGACATCCGGTACTGTATCAAGATTCATTGATTTATCAGCACACTACGGGCATATTGTTCCCACAGCCGTTGCTTATAATGATGGTAATTTTTATATAGGCAATCTGGGAGTTTTCCCCCAGGCCGCAGGAAGTTCAAGTATATACAAAGTAACTTCTGCCGGAGTACCTTCGGTATGGGCTACAGGTTTTAATTGCATTTTAGGAGTTGCATTCGACAAAGAGGAACGCATGTATGTGCTGGAGACTTCTCAGGCACCCGCTCCAACTCCTAACACAGGAAAGGTAACACGTATTAATGAAGACATGTCCAGGGACATCATTGTTGATAAACTGTTTTTCCCTACGGGTATGACGTTTGGCCCTGACGGTAATTTGTATATTTCCGAGACAGGTTTCGGACCTCCTACAGGTTCAATTCTAAAAGTTACCGGGATTTCGTCAGGACATCACGATCACGACCATGATCGTGACCATGAACATGACAAGCATCATAATGACCGGGATTAGATTCAATAACTCATTTTGATTAGAAAGTAGAAGAATAATTGGTTTATCGGTTCTGCATAGAGTAGGACCGATAAACTTATTCAGGTTGCCAATTAATAATAGATGCCTTAGCAAGCTTGGTCAAAATCAAGACATTAACAAAACAGCAAAAGTGCTTATTGCTTGAAGTTGTAATGCTGAGTGAGTCGGCTAATTGTAGTGAGATTATATAGTCGTGTCTCAGGAGAGTATAGCCAGCCAAAGATTAGTTAAAAAGCTCTCATAGCACGCACGCAAACTATTGCCCCATCGCTGGTATTATCTGTCCATTGCTCACCTGTCATAAAATACTGTACCCATGCCAGTCCTGGTTCATATTCGGTAGAGGACCAATAAATCTCATCTGCAAATCCTCCGAGTGTTGTTTTTTGCAAATACATCATATTTAACTGGTCTTTGGCTGGTAAAAACCAATCATTGAAACCTCCTCCCCTATAATCCCGGCATAGTTTTGCTGCATACGAACCAGCGTTCCCTTGAGCTGCTATAATCGCATTTGTGTTTGTACTTCCATCCGCATCACTTTTTGAATTAGTTTCAACAAAACCTCCATTCCACCAGGAAATCATATTGGTCAGATCGCTTGCAGATGCAATCAAACCATGCTTCCCTGTTACATCCAGATAACATATCTTACCACCCTGGTATGTATCCCCAATTTTGTAAACAATATTATCAGGACTATCCTTTTTGCAGCCGGTTACAATCAGAAAAATAATTCCTGTCAATATCAGCTGGGATGCAAAAGCTTTGATATTCGTTTTCATATTTCAGGCTTTAGGATAAATATTTCAGTTTTCAGGTTTGTTACAACGGATCAGCATTCAATAAAATCTAACTAATTGTATATGTAACACATGAGTATAAGAAAAGTTGAAATTTTGGAAATATTGCTGGAGCTAGTCAGGTTGCGCCCCAGGTTGGCATGCGTCTTCCTTCCATCGCATGACGGCACCCCTGATCTTGCTAATCATAGATTGGTCTCTATAACCTTCCCTGAACTTCGGCCAATTAAAATCACTACATCTTCCTTTTGAAAGAAAAACCCTGCCTTAAAAGAAATTCACGATTTATTCCGATAGCTACCGGGAACGATTTACGAATAATCAATATGTTTTACCAATAAGTAATGTAAATTCCCTCAATCGTACCTCGTAAATCGTAAATCATTAAGTCCGTTTTCTATCCTCAGTTTATGAATGACGATTTACCAACAATCAGTATGTTTTACCTATAAAAAATGTAAATTCCCCCAATCGTACCTCGTAAATCGTAAATCGTAATTTATTGTACTTTGTACTATATTTGCTATTCGAGGCAAACAAAGCAAATATGAACAATACAAAAACTAAAAAGAGCTGGGGCATCATTTTGTTGTTGCTGGCCGTTATTGCCATATTGGCGTTTTATCCGTTGCCGCCACAAGCTCCCATCCAATATTACGATAGGGAAAGTGGGTTGCTAAAAACGGAAAAAGTGGCTGGAGAAAAGTTGTTGGTGTGGCTGTATAATAATCCGGTTGGCGAAGCTACATTGTGGGCGCTGGCGAAAAGAAAGATGGTTTCGTCTGTTTATGGCAATAGAATGGATAGTCCTTCATCAACAAAAAAAATACATCCCTTTATTGATGAATTTGATATCGACATGAGTACCGCCCAAAAACAGGAGTTCAACTCTTTCAACGATTTCTTTACCCGGAAACTAAAGAATAATGCCAGACCGGTGGATACCAACACAACTGTCGCAGTGTCGCCTGCCGATGGAAAAATACTGGCTTATGCCAATATCAGCAACAGCAATTTTATCATCAAAGGATACCGCTTCGATATTTTTTCTTTTTTGAATAATGCCGCTCTTGCTCAAAATTACATTGATGGCGCCGTAGTGATCATTCGGCTTGCCCCTTTCGATTACCACCGTTTCCATTTTCCCATTAGTGGAAGTGTATCGCCCAACACCCGGATTGACGGCGATTATTATTCGGTGAACCCCCTTGCTTTACGCAAAATAACAGAAATATTCTGCCTGAACAAAAGGGAATTTACCATCATTACGAACCCTTTGTTTGGAGATGTTGTGATGGCCGAAGTAGGTGCAACCATGGTAGGAACTATCATACAGACTTATACAGGGAATTTTGCAGAGAAAGGCAAAGAGAAAGGGTATTTCAAATTTGGGGGTTCCACGGTAGTGCTGTTGTTCGAAAAAAATAAAATTCGCATCGATAACGATTTATTGATTAATACTTTAAATGGTTATGAAACTATGATCAAAGAAGGAGAACGAATTGGTGTATCGACTATTCCGGGCACTACTTCAAGCGGCACCCGGCCTGGATGACAGTTTTTAGCTTTATAGCTCTTTTGTTTAAAATAGTATGGTGTACTTATATTTCCGGAATTCTATCCCGTTTTTTTTTGAGACGCAAAGTCGAAGATTCTGTTTACGTTCGCGACCTTACTTTATCAAGGAGATTTGATGCTGCCATTGGCGTACTTTCCGAAACCGCTCCGGATTCGAGTGATTTTCGGAGAGCTTCTAATAAATCATTGAACCCTTTCTGGTGCTGATTCCGAAATACATGATGAGATGCATTCCGAAGCGTAACCGACTCAGCGCCACTTTTATTCAAAGCACGTAGCAGCTCCGGCCATGCGACTTTCCCGAATTTTTTCAAAGCTTCAGCAGCCAGCCATACAACATCACTTTCGGTGTCTTCGAGCGCGGTTACCAGAGACGGGATGGATGATACATCGCCAATTACTCCAAGTGCCTTGGCTGCTTCCCAACGGGCTTTGTACACGTTTGAATTTTGCAACACTTCTGATAAAGAGGAAACGGCTGGTTTTCCGATAACCACCAGCGTCTTTCGTGCTTTCCGGCGAACCTTATCATCTTTGCTCGACAAGAGGTAGACTAACGACCCGATATCTTCAACGGTTTGATCTTGTGTTTCCATAAGTCTCTTTTATATAAAACAGGATTTATATTCTTTTTAAAACACTAACTTTAAATACTATTCCTTGCCATATAAGTAAGTATGTTTTCGGTCTCAACGAGGCAAGGTGTAATTTTTCTTAATTCTTCCTGTAGTTTTGCGGTTGCTATAGCATCATCATTTTAAAGTAAACAAATTTGAATCTCTTTAAGTTCAATTTTACTTATTTACAATGGGGAAAACTCAATATTTTCACAATAACCCGGTTGAACTCACATTCACGAAATCCACACCTTAAAAATCAAGTGTAAGCTGCACTCCGGCAGTGTTTTCGGGCTCATTGAGATTGGAGATACCCAAACCCAGCAGGCGTATGTTTAGCGGTGTTGGCAGTACTTCGGTGGTGAGGGCGCGTGCGAGTTCCAGCAAGGTCTCGCTGTCGCGGATGATACCGCCCGGGCTACGGCTGCGGGTGATCTGATGGAAGTCGGCATATTTTACTTTAAGCGTGAGGGTTCGCCCGCAGATGCTTTTCTTTTGCATGCGCTGCAGTAACTCTTCCGCAATCAGGCGCACCTGTTCCTGTATTTCTTCTGAGTCCCTCAGGTCAGTTTCGAAGGTACTCTCGGTGCTGATGCTTTTACGCTGCCGGTCTGGCGTTACCTCACGATCGTCGCTACCCCGCACTATGTGATAATAATAAATACCTGTCTTTCCAAACCATTTTATCAGGTCGGCCAATTCCTGCCGGCGCAAATCAGCTCCATTGGCAATACCCATTTGCAGCAACCTCGCTGAAGTGACTTTGCCGATACCAAAAAATTTATGGATGGGCAACTGATCGATAAAGGCAAGTGCGCGCTGAGGATGAATAAGATACTGTCCGTTAGGCTTGTTGCAGTCTGAGGCGATTTTAGCCAGGAACTTATTGTAAGAGATTCCTGCCGAAGCGGTTAAATTAAGCTGCTGCAAGATCTCTGTCCTTATTTTTTCGGCAATTTCGGTTGCCAGCGGAACAGATTGTTTGTTGTGCGTTACATCCAGATAAGCCTCATCCAGTGAAAGTGGTTCCACCAGATCGGTATAGTGATAAAATATTTCCCGGATCTGCTCCGATACCTTGCGATAGACTTCGAAGCGGGGCTTTACAAAGATTAGTCCGGGACATTTTCGTGCTGCCGTTACCGATGGCATGGCCGAATGTACGCCATAAAGCCTTGATTCATAGCTGGCTGCTGCAACCACGCCCCGCTGCCGGCTGCTACCTACGGCCACAGGCTTACCACGTAGCAACGGATCGTCGCGCTGCTCCACCGAAGCATAAAAAGCATCCATATCAATATGGATGATCTTACGCAAGGAGGCACTTTCCTGTGATTGGCCCGAAGGATTGCTCATGATTTTAATACTATCTTTTACGGGAATACCCTGACAGGGTTAGCCTCGTCAAAATTAGGTATTTGATGATTAACCTGGAAGTTTAAACCTAAATTAATCAATAGGAGGAGATGAAAGCTATGAAGAAATGATTTAGTTAGCGCCTAAACAACAATATTCGTGTATTCTTTGGCAGAATATTTCAAACTAATTTTATAATATCGAAAAATGAACAAGGAAAAATGAATTTCAAAGTTATCCGTACCATCTGCGTTCAAAGAAAGGCATGCTTTATGAGCCTGACGTCAGCCAGAGGAATTTGATGACGAACTTATAAGTTTTGGTTCAGGGAAGTTTCAGGATTGGGAATCAGTTCTAAAATACATGCTTTAATACTATCTTTGAAAAGTTTTAATGAAATCTATCATAGATTATGGTGTTTAATGTTGGAATAAAAAAAATAGTTGGCCTGATTTTCTGCCTTTTCATTTCTGTTGGCCTTTTAAATGCTCAGCACTTAAAAAAAGATGGTACTCCCGATCATAGGTATAAAGAAAATAGAACTACCTATTCTTCACCTTCAAAAAGTTCAACATACCATTATTCGGGGAGTCATACTTCAAAATCTTCTTCCTATTCCACGAAATCAGGGAAACATAATTCCAATTATAACTATTCGGTTAAGCGCGACACGCATGGCAGGATTATGAGAAGTGAATCCGCTAAACGAGATTTTATGAAACAAACCGGCTACCCGCATGGCCGCAACGGATATGTAGTCGATCACATAATACCATTGAAAAAAGGAGGATGTGATTGCCCCTCAAATATGCAGTGGCAAACAAAACAGGCAGCCAAAGCAAAAGACAAATGGGAATAAATTGAATTATCAATCCCTCAGGCTGGCACGGCAATCCTGATTTTCAATTTGTGGGAATGGGCAGGTTCTAACTGCCGACTTTCCCGATGAATCGGGACACGCTGAACCAACTTAGCTAAACTCCCGATTTGGCATAAAAATAAAGAAAATATCCATTCTTTCATTTGTCAACTCTTGTTGGCACTCATCTTATTTTCTGATGAGTGCCGGGATAATATTTGACAAACCCAGTTTCCGGCTGAATCCGTTTTTAAAATTCTCAACTTTTTTTTTGCATGGATATTATACTGCGCTGAAAGGCTTGTGTTATTAAGAAAGTTGAATACATTTGCACACGATATGAATTTATATTCTACTCGAAAATTTAATTAGTCTATTCCCTAGCGGTTGTGCGTATGCTAAGAATAATCAAATAATATTCATTCCTTTGAAAACTGATGAAGATGGAGGCGCTTTCCAGATTTTTCCCGCTGCTGATTTCTTTTCCAACAGAGCTATTAAAGTTGTTGAATCCATCAGCTTAGTCTATATCGACAAAAGCAAATAACAACCAAAACATGAAGATATTTTCACGAATAAGCCTGGTTATTTTAACTTTCCTCCTCGTAAATTGTTTCCATTCGAAAGAACAAAATCAAATGGCAAATTTATCCGGTGAATTAATCATTTTTCATGCAGGCAGCTTATCTGTTCCAATGAAAGAGATCGCAACTGATTTTAATAAAATATATCCTGATGTTAAAATACTGATGGAATCAGCCGGTTCCGTTGCATCTGTCCGAAAGATCACAGATCTGAACCGTTCTTGTGATATCCTGGCTTCAGCCGATTATAACGTTATAGACAAAATGTTGATTCCGCGTTTTGCCGATTGGAATATCAAATTTGCATCCAATGAAATGGCAATTGTTTTTAGCCCCAAGAGCCGTTATGCTGACAAAATAAATGAGTCAAACTGGTACGAAACATTGATGAAAAAAGATGTTTCATACGGTAGATCCGATCCGAACTCTGATCCTTGTGGATACAGAACCGTTATGATGCTTCAGCTGGCTGAGAAATATTATAAAAAGCCAGGTTTAGCCAAAAACATAATGGGTAAAGATGCAGAATTTATGCGTCCTAAAGAAGTCGATATGGTTGCACTACTTGAATCAGAAAGCATTGATTATATCTTTCTATACCGTTCAGTTGCCATACAGCATAATTTAAAATATGTAGTTCTTCCCGACCAGGTAAATCTGAAGAATTCGGCCTTTGCAAGCCAGTATGCCACGGCCAAAGTGGAGATCAATGGCAATGCGCCGGGCGAAAAACAGCTGATGACTGGCGAGCCAATGATTTATGGAGTAACTATGCTGCGTGATGCTCCAAACAAGACGGCGGCTGAGGCATTTCTGACTTTTATGCTTTCGAAAGACAAGGGAATGAAAATAATGGAGAAAGATGGCCAACCCTCAGTAATCCCGATGGTTGTTCAGAACTTTGATAAACTACCGGCAACATTTAAGCCGTTTGCAAAAAAGAAATAGGCGAATTTTACAAATGGATAAATTATTCCAGGGCTTTTCGATGAACAGATATTCGCCCTTTCAGTTGATTTTTCTGTTTTTAGGGTCATTAGTACTGCTTTTTATCCTGGCTCCTTTGCTCGGTATGTTTTTTGAAACCAGCTCTTCCGATTTGGTTAAAACATGGCAGGAGGCTGAAGTCCGCGAGAGTATCTGGCTTACGCTTTGGGTTTCGATGTCGGCAACGCTTATTTTTGCTATTGCCGCAATTCCTTTTGCTTACCTCATGGCACGACGGAATTTTGTACTAAAACGCATCGTTACCGGAATAATAGATCTCCCTGTGGTGATTCCGCATTCGGCAGCCGGAATTGCAATCCTGGGTTTTGTTTCGAGAAATTCCCCGCTTGGCGAGGCAGGTTCTTTTATTGGGCTTGATTTTGTGGGTCATCCTGCAGGAATAGCAGTAGCAATGGCATTTGTAAGCGTTCCATACCTGGTGAATGCCGCGCGCGACGGCTTTCTGGCGGTTCCCATACGCCTCGAAAAAGCAGCCCTTACATTGGGCGCTTCTCCCACCAGGGCATTTTTCACCATATCTCTGCCGTTGGCATGGCGAAATATAGTTTCCGGTCTTATCCTGATGTTTGCCAGGGGAATGAGTGAGTTCGGCGCAGTAATTATTGTAGCATATCATCCTATGATAACGCCTATACTTATTTACGAACGCTTCGGAGCTTTCGGACTTAAATACGCCCGACCGGTATCTGTATTGTTTATTTTAATTTCGCTGTCGCTTTTCATTGGTCTTCGCTTTCTGTCACGCGAAAAAAACAAATAATATCCGTATGCTCGAACTTAAAAATCTGTCTTTCCATCATCGTAACTTCAGCCTGAACGATATAAGTTTCAGTGTTGAAGAAGGGGAGTATTTTATGGTTCTTGGTATGTCGGGCGCAGGTAAATCAATGCTTATTGAAAACATCGCCGGCCTTTCCCAGCCTGACAGTGGCCACATTTTATTAAACGAGATACAAATTGAAAAATTCAGACCACAGAATCGTGAAATCGGTCTTGTATTCCAGGATCATGCCATATTTCCGCATCTCACGGTAAGTGCTAATATCGGCTATGCATTGAAAAGACGAAATCTAAACTCCATTCAACGGAATGAAATGATCCGTAAAATTGCCTTGCACCTGCATATTGAACATCTTCTTGATCGTCGTCCTTCAACACTTTCAGGAGGCGAGCTTCAGCGTGTGGCACTTGCCCGGACTTTAATTCAGGAGCCAAAGGTTTTGCTTCTCGACGAACCAATGGCTGCCATTGATACCAAACTAAAAGCTGAAATACGCATGTTGCTCCGGCAATTAAACCGTGAAGGTCAGACCATAGTTCATGTAACGCATGATTTTGACGAAGCCATCTCGCTTGCCCACCGGGTGGCTATAATCCAGGAAGGAAAAATAATTCAAACGGGTACTCCGGAAGATGTTTTTAATTCACCTCGCTCGGAATTTGTTGCTCACTTTGTAGGGATAAAAAACTTTTTCAAGGTAAAACTGTCACAAAACGAGACCGGCTGTATTGGCATTCCGGCGGAAGGCATTAAAATTGTTTCGGATAAAAATTCAGCTTCTGCCGAAGGATATATGATGATCCGTGGAGAAGATATTTCAGTTTCAACTGAAAATATAACAGGCAGTTCCATAAACAATTTTAGAGGCAAAATCATCGATGTAGCTGCATCACGTACCGGTATTGAAGTGATTGTTGATATCGGTATTCCCGTTCACGCAAGTGTAACTAAATTACCCAATCTTAATTTAATTGAAGGAAAAGAAATTTGGATTCATTTTGAGGCATCATCGGTGACTATTGTTTAAATAGCGAAATCAAAACTGCCATATTGGTGTGCAGTCATACAAAAGGTAGGTTTCTCAACCTTCCTTTTGTATCAAACCTTTAAATTTATAATTACGAATCGGGCTTGTCCGAAATTCAGCCAATATGATGTAGTAAAATATGTTAATTTTATGTCCTGGCTTTATAACTCAGGACAGAATCGAAGTTCCCAAACAACAGTCATTTACTTATTCGAATAAACAGGATTGAAGCTTTAATCGAAGCGGGTTAGCTTACCTACTACCCTGCCATAAGTAATCATGAAAATCAAAATAATCACACCCATCACAGTTCAGACAATAAAAGAAACCATCACCAATAGCATGCTGCTGGCGGAATCGTTACCACAAAGTATATTGAAAAGAGCATTTTAAAGAAAACTGGTATGATAACATTTGCCGAAAGAGTTATAGAATTTAATCAAACGCTGGATTTTAATGGCCAGCTGCCTTCCGGGATTAACTTATTGAATCCTTTCAGGATAAATGCTGATATTCTGCCAATTTCATCGTCTTTTTACAGGAAATATTACGACGATGCAAAACCGCGGCATATTATTATGGGGATAAACCCTGGCAGGTTCGGCGCCGGTGTAACAGGCATACCCTTTACCGATACCAAACGACTTACCAACCAATGCGGCATTAGTTATACAGGCAGCATCACCCATGAGCCATCATCGGTTTTCATCTACGAAATGATTGCGGCTTATGGCGGGTGTAAACAGTTTTATGCCGATTTCTACATCAATTCCCTTTGCCCGCTTGGCTTTACCATTTCGGATGCAAACGGAAAAGTAAAGAATTACAACTATTACGACAGCAAAGAATTAACGAGCGCGGTTTACGGTTTTATTATCGAAAACATTAAAAAGCAGATAGCACTTGGAATTGAAACCGATATTTGTTTCTGTTTCGGAACCGGGAAAAATGAAAAGTTCCTCCGCTCACTCAATGAGGAACATGGGTTTTTCGGCGAAATAGTTGCCCTGGAGCATCCGAGGTTTATTATGCAATACAAATCGAAGTCGAAACAGGAATACCTTGATAAATACATTAATGCTTTTAATCGAATAAAATAAGCAACAACACTTCTTCCACTAGTCCAGGTGCGACTCAAAGTGGCATCCTGATTGTATGAACAGGCCTCTCAAAAAAATCCAAACCTTTGCCTGGGAAAGATTAAAAAGCCAGAACAATGGGTGCAATTTTATCGATTATAAGATTAAGATTTTAACAAAAGAAGCTAATATCCGAATCCGTAATTTTAAAAAATATGTTTAATAGACACGCAAAGTGTTTCAGACAACCGTAGTTACTACTTCAAAAACCGGAGGATCAGCAATTGAGCGTTTAACGGCACATAGTTCAGCAGTGCTAATTACAGCCGACCGGTATTTCTCAGGGAAACTGGCAGGCAACTGTATATCCAATCGTATTTTGCCTGGCAAACGTTTTTCACGGTCATAATCCATGGTTTGGATAATCTTAATCCCATCAGTTGGGATATTACGCTGATCGCAGAACGATTTAACATAAATTCCCGCACAGGTTCCTATGGAGGCTAGAAACAAATCGAAAGGAGCCGGGGCAGTATTTTCCCCGCCACCGGCAATAGGTTGATCGGTACGTATTTCATGCCCGTTATGGTGAGCGGTGATTCTTTTCTTTCCATCGAATGTTATTTCCATTATCTATGTTTTTAAATAGTTAGAACTGTTTTATCTAATCGCTCTCAGATCAGTAAAAAGATTAATAAATATATTAAATTTAAGTTTTTATTAGTTTTATTGCTAATTTAGTGGGTATATTAATTTTGTCGGAAGTCAGAAGGAAGAAGTCAGAAGATGGAAGTCAGAAGTCAGAAGACGAAAGTCAGAAGACAGAATCCAGAAGTTTCCATTATCACTTTATTTATCTATGAAAGTATTGCTTTGTTGAACAATTGACTTTATCAGGATGTTTTCCATTAAGAGATCCAAACCCCGAAGTGGTACTTTCTTCTGACTTCGGTCTTCAAAATATGTTCGCTATATTTGCCACGAAAAATGATTTTAAAGTATGTCGCCACGTGTCAAAAGGTCTCGAAAAGTGTTAAGCCCTCCTGTTATGAAAGGGTTTTAACCCTATGGCCCTTTAGTCGAAAAGACAAATACCGAACCCGTTTACTTATTATTTGAAGAATATGAATCGTTGCGGTTATGCGATTACGATATGATAAATCATCTGGAGGCATCGGCAATAATGGAAATTTTCCGGCCGACTTCAACATGAATTTGTTCATCAACCAGGCAGAAAATAGCCCAAGCCTTTGTTGAAGGCAGACAAATCAGTATCGAAGGCGGGAAAGTGTATTTCGACAGCGACTGATATAGTTGCAACAAATGCGGGTGCGATTTCAATAATCCGGAGAAAAAAGTTGACAATTATAATAGAGACTATCACCCTTTTGCACTGATGGTCTCAAGCCTGGGTAAATCCAACAAGGTAATTGATTTGTTATTGATATCAATAATCCCATCGTCCTTAAAGTCCTTCATAATACGGATGACACTCTCAGTCGACATGCTGGTAAGGTCGCTTAAATCGCTTCGTGAAAGGGGTAAGTCAAATTCCACCGACTTAAATATTTTCCGCGAAAGGCAAAGTAATATATCAGCCAGCCTGCCATGAAGCTGTTTTTGGGTAAGGCTGAAGAACCGGCCATACGATTGTGAAGTACTCTCATTCAGAATATTAATTATCCTGTAGGCAAACTGCGGATTTTGTTTTAGTAACTGTTTAAAAATCTGGATATCAATTAATCGTACGCTTGTATTTGTATAAGTGCTGATGCTGTATAAAAATGTATTATTCCCCTCGTACAGTGCCTGTAGTCCCATCAGGTTTTTCTCCGGAGTAATCGTTAAAATCAGATCTTTCGGGTTTCCTTCCAGGTAAATTTTCACTAATCCTTTTTCGAGGTACATAATATGCGAGGCAAACGAGCCCTGCTTGCAGATGTTTTCCCCTTTCTTATAATTCACCAGTACTGAACGGGTTTCTACCAGTTCCCTCTCTTCAGGAGTTAGCAGATCGAAGCAGGAAAGCTCGTAAACAAACGAAACACATGTGTCAGTGTTTGATAGTGGCATATAAATGTTTTTTATTGGCGGATAAAAGTACAGTAAAGAATTCATTATTTTATGATATGGATCATTTTTTTATTGATGTAAAGCAGCTTTTTAGCAAGTGAAGCCAATGTTATTTTTGTTTAGATGCTGTGTTTTTGAAGATAGATTTGTGAACTGATTAACAATATAAAAACCAACCAATCAGCAACTAACAAATTCATTCAAAACCTAAAACTAAAAACATTTATGAAAAAACTTATTAACCTCGCAATCATACTGGCTTTTATGCCGGTACTATTTTTAGCTTCATGTAAAAAGGACGCACCGGAAACTGTAAACGCTTACCTGACTCTGAAAACCTACATGGTTTCCAACAATCTCGATCTTCCTGCTTTGGCCGTAAACTGGATCGTTGATCCTAAATCCGTTAAAATGGGAGGTCCGATTGATTCAGTAACCAGCACCATGCCGGGTTATAACGTATTCGACATTCGTCCGGCTACTGACTTTGCCACAGGCCATATAAAAAATGCGATTAATGTTGCTTTGAAAGATGTTGTTACAACTGCTGCCAATTATAAAGATAAACCAATTTGCGTGGTATGTTTCACTGGTCAGACTGCCGGACAAGCTGTTATGGCACTCCGTCTTTCCGGTTTTCCTACCGCCGTTGTTCTTAAATGGGGAATGGCAGGCTGGAATGCAACCTATAAAGCGCCATGGGTTACTAATTCAGGGGTCGAAGTACCCGCTAATGGTAATATCGCTGTTGGTAGCCCCAACTGGGTATCAACAGCTGCTCCGGCAAACGGCGTTTTTGTTGAGCCTGTATGGACTTCAGCATCAACCGATGGGGCTGCTATCCTTAAAGAACGTGTTCAGGCAGTTTTGAATGCCGGTTTTACTACTGCTGCTGCTGCCGACGTATTGGCTGCACCGGCTAACTACCAGGTTATGAATTATTGGTCGAATGAAAACTACTTAAAATTCGGACATTTTACAGGAGCCTTTAATATGCCTATTATTGCGCTGGCCGGTGATTTGGTTAAAGCATTCGACCCTTCAAAAGAAGAGCTTGTATATTGCTACACTGGCCAAACATCAAGCATTGCATCATTCTGGCTTAATGTGCTGGGCTACAAAACCAAAGGTATAGGTTTCGGAGCTAACCGCCTGGTTTATGATCAGTTAAAAGCTAATGCCCAGGCAGTTTACAAAGGTGCAAAAAACTGGGCTGTTGTTACTAACTAATTTCTTTTAAATTCTACAATCATGAGGGGAGGGATCATTGGATTCTTCCCCTTTTCTAAAAAAAATATTCTATGAAAAGACTTTTCACAGTTCTCCTCTTTCTATACATTTTTACTTCCGTAAGAGTATATGCTCAGGGTTGCATGGAACCCACATCTGCCACAGGTGGTGTTTCCGTTATTGGCTATCTACAGCCTGAATTCCGAATGGCATTAAATGGTAAAAATGCTGATGGCAGCTCAAAAAACGAGAATAGCTTTTATTTTCGCAGGGCTCGGTTAGGCGTTACCGGCATTATTCCATACGATTTCTCTTATTATGCAATGGCCGAATTCAGTTCATTCCAGAACGGGCCTTACCTTTTGGATGCTTTCATAACCTATAACCGGTTTAAACCCTGGTTTAAAATTTCGATGGGTCAGTTTAAAAAACCATTCGGACTCGAGCTTGGAGCAACAGGTTGTCAGGATTTATATACCATCAACCGTTCAAGAGTTATAAATGAACTTACTTCGCCCGACCGCGACCTTGGTGTTATGATCAGTGGAAGTACAGGGGCGAAAAAGTTCTTTGGTCTCGAAAAGGAAAATGTATTCTCCTACACCATTTCGGTTACCAACGGTACAGGTAAAAATGTAAAAGATAACGACCAGACTAAGGATTTTATCGGCAGACTTGTTATTGCCCCTTACGATTGGATAAGCCTCGGTGGCAGCTATCATTTCGGAAAACAGAAAAATCCTGATCCAACTGTAACGGCTATGGATGAACGTATGCGCTATGGTTTTGATATTACACTAAAAAAGTACAATTTCATCCTTCAGTCTGAATATGTATTTGGACAGGATAAAGGTTCAAAACTTGTTGGCGGAGGTTGTGGCTCAACTCCCGAACTTGTAATTGGGAACTTTAAAAGTAATGGTTATTTTACCCAGCTGATGTACACTACCAAATTTAAAGTTATGCCGCTTGTAAAATACGAAACCTATGATTCCGATATGAATAAGGAGGACTACGATCATACCGCTTTCCGTCAGTCCACACTTACTTTCGGACTTAATTACTATGCCAACGACTGGGTCCGCCTGCAACTCAATTATCTCTACAACATAGAAACGAGTTCATCAACTGACATTACGAATTATAATGAAATTCCTAATGATATGATCCAGTTGCAGGTACAGGTTAAATTAAACTAAGTTCTGAATATGGATCAGGATTATCATTTGTATAAAACCAAAGAAAATATCATGAAAAAAATACTCCTTAGTATTGCCGGAATTATTGCTGTACTATTTCTTCAGGCGCAGGTATCAATATCTGCAAAGGATTTAGCTTCGGAGCTTAAAACCAACAAAGCAATAGTTGTGATTGATGTTCAGGCTGCTGATGTATATGCAAAACAGCATATTCAGGGTGCGATAAATATTCCTCACAAAAGTCTGTACAAAACAGGTTCAATCGAAGGCCAGTTCCTATCACCAGAGGAATTAGCTGCCATTTTTAGTAAAAAAGGTGTAAGCAATACTTCGAGAATCATAGTTTACGACGATGGCTCACAAAAATACAACAGCCGCGTTTGGTGGGTGCTGAAATACCTCGGCGCAACGGATGTAAGCCTTTTGCATAAAGAAGCAGGGCAAATGGAGGCGGCCCGTATTCCAATGACAATGACTCCGGTAACCATGAAACCCGCAACATTTACTCCTGTAGTTAATGCTGCCATGAACATCGATATGGCTTCAATTCGGACGATGAATGCCAATCCAAATGCACTTCTGCTCGATGTTCGTGAGCCTGATGAATACAACGGAATTGATAAGGATAAAAAGAGCCAGGGTCATTTGCCAGGAGCAGTTTATCTCTATTACAAGGATATGCTTGCAGCATCAGGCGCATTTAAAACAAAAGATGAAATTATTGCTGCCGCTGCAAAAGTAGGTGCAACTCCTGAAAAGGAAATTGTGGTTTATTGCCAGACTGGCATTAAAGCTGCTGTTACCTACTTTGCTTTGAAAGAGATTGCAGAATTCCCAAATGTAAAACTTTATGCCGGGGCCTATGCCGAATGGGCTTCAGTTGCTGAAAATCCAATCGTTAAATAATTTGGTGTTGGTTTATTGAAAAAAAGCTGCTCAGGTTGAGCAGCTTTTTTTTATAGTCAGGTTTATAAACAAAACAGTACTATATTTTCCCTTTCAATTATCTATGAACTTAAAAATGGATTCCCTTATCAAAGCACATTTATAGTAATTTTGATTTTTTTATGACTTCAATCATTTTGACCTACAGGGATTTATATGAAAGTAACCGCAATAATTCTCGCAGGAGGTAAAAGTTCCCGGATGGGCGCGGACAAAGGTATGCAGAAGCTTTTCGGGAAACCACTGGTCAGTTATGCCATAGGAGAGCTTTATGGATTGTGCGACGATATAATTATCCGTTCTTCTTCAGCAGAATATGCCGGATTTGGTTACAAGTTAGTAGCTGATGAATTTCCCGGCATTGGCCCTATGGGTGGGGTTTATTCAGCATTACGTCAATCAGAAACAAATGATAACCTTGTTCTTTAATGTGATATGCCGTTTGTATCAAAAGAATTACTGTCATTTATCTTGCAAAATTCTTCAGGGAACCAGGTTGCAGTTCCCTGGCAGGGTAACCTCCATTACGAGCCGCTTTGCGGATTCTACAGTTTAACAGTATTGGACCAGATGAGTGCTTACATTCAGAAAGGGAATTACAAATTACCTGATTTATTTGAAGAAATTAGTATTAACTGTTTGGTTATCAATAATAATCTGGACTTTTACCAGGATAATCTTTTTTTGAACGTCAATTCAAAACATGGCTTGCTGGCAGCCGAATACATGATGAAAAGTAGAAAATAATTTTCCATTCATGTTTTATTCTTTCTTAATATTGCCAGATAATTCTCCGAGTTTTCATTTCTAACAACCACAAGGTTTACGAAATGTTAACCGATGGGTTGTACCGGAAACAGTATAGCCTCCCGAATACAAACTGAATTGGAAAGGAGAGCCATGGTACAAAACGAATTACTTTTTGTAATAGGCCTGATGCTTATTGCATTTTTCTACTCTTCGGTAGGACATGGCGGAGCCAGCGGATACCTTGCACTGATGGCGCTTTTTGGCTTTGCTCCCGGATCAATCCGTTATTATGCGTTGATACTCAATTTGGTAGTATCGGCAATCGCTTTTATTTCGTATTACAGGGCTGGGTTTTTGCGCTGGAGGAAAGTTCTGCCATTTCTCATCACTTCAATACCTGCAGCTTATATCGGGGCACAGTTCATTATTAACCCTACCATTTATAAAATCATCCTTGGCATTATGCTGATTATTGCAGTGATGCGTATGCTGCTTGTCCGCAATACTGAGAATGAAACTACGATGGATCCGCAGTTGATACCGGCACTTGGAATAGGATTGGTACTTGGCCTGATTTCGGGAATTATCGGCATTGGCGGAGGTATTTTGTTATCTCCCATTCTCATTCTTGCTAAGTATGCAAAAATCAAAGAAGCATCAGCAGCTTCTGCAATTTTTATTTTTCTGAACTCCGCAAGCGGTCTGGCAGGTTTGTTTACTTCACACTTCAGTTTTCAGCCACATATTATCTATTGGTTATCAGGTGTTATGGTAGCTGGTTTTGCGGGATCAGCTATGGGTAGCCGTTCATTTTCGGAACTCAACCTCAAACGTGTGCTTTCAGTGGTGTTGATTGCAGCCAGTATTAAATTGTTCTTTTTCTGAAAAACTTGATTACCAGACTGGTATAACACATTTTTTGCTCCTGTCGCGGATAACCTTATCCAAATCTATAAGGCTTCGCTTTATCACTGATGAAGTTGCATCATGGCACGTCAGGCATGCACCGGCAGTCAAAATTCTCTTTTGCTCTGCCAGGTTAAATGGTCTCATCCCGATGCGTGTTGCGGCCTGGTCTTTGCGCTCCTGCATAAAGCCATTCCAGGCATCTTCCGGCAATCCGTCATACTTGCTGTTTTTATAAAGAGGTTCAAAACTCCATTTCCCTGCTGCTGAATATGTCAGTTTTCCCCTCCCATAGCCAATTGCCAGCGGATCATTATGACAGGATTTGCAGCTTCTGCCTTCACGTTGTGTGGTATGTGCCGATGCAGGTGCATACAACCGGTTGAAACTTGTTCCCTTTTCTTTGACAAATGATCCTTTATCAATCGTCATGATCATACCGGGTGTAAATGTACCAACCATTCCGTTTTTCTTCGATTTATCCGTATTGTTAATTCCCAGTACCGGAGGCTCAGCCATTCCTTCCGTAGCGTATTCAATCCAGGTCCCTTTGCGTGTTGTATTTTTAAGCATATCGAAACCTTTTGTCAGGCTTTCGTAACTGTTATGACAACCAATGCATTGCGGCACCCAGGCTGTATGACAGGCTTCGCAGCTAAGCCTGGCATGTGCTTTGCC
>JBBRYZ010000059.1:0-23336 GCA_038237165.1 Bacteroidales bacterium
ATTCGCATTCCGGTTTAATAGAAAGCTATCAACACATAGGGGCAAGCTGTTTTATAGGTTAATGCAACAAGCTACAAGCAGTTTGCCAGTGACCTACAATGACATTGTAAGTTAACTTGCCTATTGTGGATAAGCAGTTAAGAAAAATAAGCTTTCCGGAATTATCAGGGAATGTGAGAGATTTCATAAATCTTTTATTGATGCAGGTTATCACACACCTGAATATTTATCATTTAAAGTCGAAGTGATGCTTTTCATGATAAATCATGTGCCAACTTTATCGAGAGGCCTGAATCGCAATGCACTCCAGGTTTCGTCTATTGAAATTGCTGTCACGGTTTTTATTCCATATTCTTCGGCAGTTTCTCGTATTATATCCCGGGTAATATCTGTCTTAATTTTTGAAGTGCCTTTTGGAAAAGCGATCCAAAACACGCTATCAGGCTGAATATACTTTAATTGCTCGCTTAGTAATGAAAGCAACTCTTTATTGTTATTCACAAAAACGAGAGTGTTACTACTACTTTCGGTGATAAATGCCAAAGTTTTGAAATTGAAAGCTTTAAATTCGCTTTCCAGAATGGAAGGAGCATTTACCACAATGGCTTTGTCTTTGAACCTGAATTTTAGAATTGTGTCTTTCATTTTGGTTTTCTTACTTATTATACAATCAAAAGTATAACATTTTTCAACTCCGGTATTGAACTGAATTATTTCGGTTAACCAGAAAAAGTTCTCACATATAACAATCAACAGAAAAGTTAAAACTCCAGCCCTGTAACTCTGAAACTCTGTAACTCTGAAACTCTTTAACTCTGAAACTCTAAAACTCTAAAACTCTAAAACTCTAAAACTCTAAAACCCTAAAACCCTAAAACCCTAATCCACTGTCCTAACATCCAGCGCATCCCTTAATCCATTCCCAATCAGCATAAAGGCAAGTACAACAATCATTATTGCTATTCCGGGAAGAATGGCCAGGTAGGCATAATCCAGGATAATGTAGGCATAGTTCTCTTTGATCATGCTGCCCCACGATGGCATTGGAGGCTGAACGCCAATGCCAAGAAAACTTAGACCTGCCTCAAGTAATATGGCGGAGGCGAAGTTTGCCGCCGAAATTACAATAACTGGTGCCATGGCATTAGGAAGAATGTGTCGGAAAATAATTCTGAAGTTTCGATACCCGAGTGCACGGGCAGCTTCTACAAATTCCTTTTCGCGCAGGCTCATAAATTGACCACGTACCACTCGAGCCACTTCCACCCACATGGTTAATCCAACCGCAACAAACACTTGCCAAAAGCCTTTTCCCAATGCAAAAGTGATAGCAATTACTAACAGCAAGGTGGGTATGGCCCACACCACGTTGATAAACCACGAAATCAATGCATCGATTTTACCTCCGAAATAACCTGCTATTGCTCCCATGAAAATCCCGATCAGCAAGGAAATAGCAACCGAAATAAACCCAACCGAAAGGCTTACTCTTGCTCCGAGAATAAGCTGGCTAAGTACATCACGGCCATAGCGGTCGGTGCCAAGGAGAAATGTTTTCTGAACGATATTTTCCTGCAAAATCTTCTCCCTGATTTCCTTAACAGAAGTATTGACCGATTTGCCATCCCTTGTAATAAATGAAATATTATTTCCGTTTTTTACGATTCCGGGATTTTCGTTTAAGGGGTAGCATACATCAGCGAGATGGAAGCTTACTTCTAATCCGGAGGCATCCTTGCTGTATTCGGTTAAAATAACAGAGTCGCCCGAAAATCGGTAATTTGCGAATGGGTAGTCTGTAAACCTGTTTTCCTGACCGTAAAGCAAGCAGTTGAAAATATTCCTTTCGGGGATATCCTGGTTTTTACGTAATCTCAGAACTGGAACCGTCGAGCCAGGCTTTAATGTTGCCAGCAAAAGGTTTTGCTCATTTACCATTGGCGTTTTATCGGGAGTGGTCCAGTATCCTATTATTGCCATAAACGCCACAACGCCAATAAACACCAACGCTCCGAAGGCGATCCTGTTCTTTTGGAAACGCATCCATGCCAGTTTGCTCAAAGAGCCGGTACTGTCGTATGTTTTTTTTCGGAGGAACAAATTTTTTCGGAAATTAATGAAACTACGGTTTATCAGCCAATAAAGTATTAGAGATGATAAATTTTGATTTTAACTTTTAACTGTTTTCCTTTAACAATTAACTGTTTTCTTTTAACTGTTTTCTTTTAACTATTTTCTTTTAACTATTTTCTTTTAACTATTTCCCTTTAACTATTTCCCTTTAACTAAAACTAACCACCTCAGAACTTCTGATCTCCCCCCAGCAATCCGCCTAATATTCCGCCGCCAATTCCTGCCATTCCGCGCGACTCCTCACGGTTGCTATGTGAGGATGACACAATCCTGTCAGCCAGGCGCGATAAAGGAAGACTTTGTAAATAAACTGTTCCGGGACCGGTAAGACTCGCCAGGAACAAGCCTTCACCGCCGAAAAGCGCATTGCTGAATCCTCCAACAAACTGAATGTCATAGTTTACTGTAGTCGCCATTGCGACGATACAACCGGTGTCCACTCTTAAAGTCTCACCGGCACGCAAATCACGGCGGATAATCATGCCACCGGCATGCACAAATGCCAGACCGTCGCCTGAGAGCTTCTGCAAAATGAATCCTTCACCACCAAACAGTCCTGCACCCATCTTTTTGGTAAAGGCAATATCTATTTCTATACCGTTAGCGGCACATAAAAAAGAATCTTTCTGGCAAATAAAAGTACCACCTAACATTTGAAGATCCAGAGCAATTATTTTGCCTGGATAGGGCGCTCCGAACGAAACGGATTGCTTCACCGAGGCGGTATTGTGAAAGGTACATATAAAAAATCCGGAGCCCGAAATCATACGTTTGAGGCCCTTGAAAAGTCCGCCGCCGGTACCGGTTTCCATCTGTATGCCTGCTTCCATAAACATCATAGCACCCACTTCGGCACGAACGCCTTCCGATGGATCAAGTTCAATTTCAACGATCTGCATGTCGTCGCCAAGAATTTTGTAATCGATAATGTCTGCCATGGTTGGTTATATTTTGTGTCCAGTTAATGGTTTATAGAACATAGTTAATGATAAATATCCGGTATCTATTTCATTCAGAAATTCTTAATTCCGAATTCCAAAATTCAAAATCCGAAATCCACAATCCTTCCTGCAAATCTATTAAAAATGTAGTTGTAAGTTGTCAATCTGCTGACAATGCTGCAATTTTTTTATCAACTCTTTCAAATCTGAAAATAAAAGTTTACTTTTGCACCATCAAAACAACATGGTGGTTTTAGCTCAGTTGGTTAGAGCGTCTGATTGTGGTTCAGAAGGTCGTGGGTTCGAGACCCATATTCCACCCCACTTAATAAAAATAAGGCTGCCGGAAGGTGGCCTTTTTTGTTTACAATGAAATGATTGCAATTTATGACCATATCCTGAAACATTTTCATCACTTATTTTTGATCGCACCGGCACAATTCTTCTCTGTTTAATGAAACAGATTTCATAGTACTTTTGCATACTGTTTCACAACCAATTTCGTATGTCCGACACTGTTGATATATTGTTACAAAAGGAAGAATTTACTAAGGCCGACCTGGTTCAGTTGCTTAATTCAAAAGGATCGGACAAGACTAAGATCTTTGCCAGAGCGGCTGAAATTAAAAAGCGATATATCGGCAACAAGGTATATTTTCGCGGGTTGGTTGAGCTTTCAAATATTTGTTCAAAGAATTGCCTTTACTGCGGTATTCGCTCCGGAAACACAAAACCGGACAGGTACATGGTTACCGAAGATGAAGTGCTGGAAGCTGCAAGTTTTGCGCTTAAAAACGGATATGGCTCCATGGTTCTTCAATCGGGTGAGCGTTGTGATGAAAAGTTTATTGAGACGGTATCAAACCTTCTTAAAAAAATCAAAGAATTATCAGGTGGCAAGCTTGGGATTACGCTTTCCATGGGTGAGCAGTCGGAACAGACTTATCGCGAATGGTTTGCCAATGGCGCCCACCGTTACCTGATACGTATTGAAACCTCGGACCGCGAACTTTATTATAAAATACATCCGAATAATAAAAAGCATGATTTCGATATTCGGATCAATGCCTTGAAAATGCTTCGTGAGATTGGCTATAATGTGGGTTCAGGTGTAATGATTGGTCTTCCGTTTCAAACTATCGAACACCTGGCCGGAGATCTTTTGTTTTTAAAACAACTGGATGTGGATATGGTTGGAATGGGTCCTTTTATTGAGCATGAAGACACTCCGCTTTATGAGTTTAAAGACCAATTATGGCCAAAGAAGGAACGCTTTGATTTATCCTTGAAAATGGTGGCTTTGCTGCGTATTATGATGAAAGATATCAATATTGCTGCTACAACAGCCATGCAGGCTATTGATAAACAGGGGCGAGAGAAAGCATTGAAAGTTGGTGCAAATATTATAATGCCGAACCTTACGCCCGTTAAATACCGCGAAGATTACCTCCTTTATGAAGACAAACCCTGTCTGGATGAAGATGCCAGCGAATGCCGCAATTGCCTGGAAGCCCGCATTCATATGGCCGGGGATGAAATCGGGTTCAATGAGTGGGGCGACTCGAAGCATTATGCTGAGCGAAACGCTTCATCACTAAAAAGTGAGTAATGCGTACTAAGAATCAGGTTTGAATTTGTTTTATTCCTATAATAGCAGTTTTAAACTTTTCCGGAGTTTAAAACTCTGGAAAGGTTCGCGCAACACCTGAAACCTGTTGAATCCTCTAAATGCGCAGTATTTGAGCGCACAGTATTTAATCTTTAAATCCTGAAATACTGACTCTTGGACTTCGTTCCTTATCCGGTGTCCCTGAAACATTGAAACTCTGAAACTTTTTAACGCAAAGCATTTGAACTCTTCAATCCCATCAATCTCCTCAATCCCCTCAATATGATCCGAAAAACAATTGTAATTCTCGGTGGTGGCCCGGCCGGACTTATGGCTGCCGATGTATTAAGTCCGTTTCACGAAGTTCATATTTATGAGAAAGAGAAAGGGGTGGGGCAGAAATTTCTTGTTGCAGGAAAGGGTGGTTTTAATATTACCAATGGATTGAAAGGCAATGATCTGGCTAAAAAATATACGCCTGAATATTTTCTAAAGGAAGCAATTATTGATTTTGATTCTGATTCTGTTCGTCAATGGCTGCTGCAAATCGGCATCGCTACTTTTGAAGGAACGAGTGGCAGGGTTTTTCCAGAAAAAAGCCTTACTCCGGCTGATATTTTGAAAAAATGGAAAGAAAAACTGATCGTTCAAGGCGTTGATTTTCATGTGAAACATGCTTTTGCCGGCTTTGGCGAAGATCATGATTTGATACTTAAAACCGGGAGAAGTAAAGTTAAAGTTCATGCCGACCATTTTATTTTTGCCCTTGGTGGCGCTTCCTGGCCGATAACAGGATCAACCGGTGAATGGTCAAAGATATTTGACAAAGGCAATATCCATACCTTACCTTTCCAGGCTTCGAACTGCGGAATTCATATTAATTGGCCTGAAAACATTAAAGTAAGTCATGCCGGAAAACCGTTGAAAAATATTTCTGTTTCGGTGAACGGAGTCACAAATAAAGGTGAAGCCTTGGTTACCGAATACGGACTTGAAGGCAATGCCATTTATCCGGTGGTTCCTGAAATCAGGAAAATGCTGGAAACAAACGAACAAGTTCAAATTATCCTGGATTTAAAGCCATTTAATACCAAAGAACAATTATTGCAGAAAGTGCAAGGCAAGACTTCAACCAAAACAAAGAACTACGCTGAAATTTTTAATCTCGACAGTGTTCAGCTTGCACTTTTAAAAGCATTTACTACAAAAGAAACTTTTCTTTCGCCCGAACTATTTGCTAAAAGCCTGAAATCGATTGTTTTCCCTGTTCAGTCACTTCGACCCGTAGAAGAAGCAATTTCGACCATTGGCGGAATTGATCTGAACGAAATAAATACTGATTTTTCATTTATAAAACGCCCTGATTGTTTTGCCATTGGTGAAATGCTGGATTGGGATGCTCCAACAGGAGGATATCTTTTACAGGGATGCTTTTCGATGGGACATTGGGTTGGAAAGAAGATTTTGGAACGTATTTCTGAATAAGGAGCAGAAATTTCATTGAAAGCATAATGAATCGCTAATTCGGGTAAATGATCCAGAGTTTTCTGATTGCAATAGCCGACACAGTATCGGCAAATCCTTTCAAGTTGGGGTTTGAAAGCGCGGATAAAATCCGTGCCACCCCAAAATTAAAAACTAATCTTCGCCGAAATATTAAAAGTCCTGCCCAGCGACCAGAATCCGTTGAATGTTGCCAAATCGTGGCCGGCACCGTCATCGCCACGTATGATTGTTTCTTTGTTGAAAACATTCTGGCAAGCCAACTGCAGTGACACGGGGAATTGTTTTACCTGCAAATCGTAGCCAGCATAAAGATCAAAAAGGGAATAAGAAGGGATGCGGTAGGACTGGCTGCGATCGTTGGGATTGTTACGGTTCGCAGGATCGAAATTTGCATACAGCCTGCTGTAAAATACCCAATCGGCTGAAAATCTGAAACCACCAATCGTATGATAATCTGCTGAAAACCCGAGCTGGGTCTGCGGCGCATCGCCAACATACAAACCTTTGGTATACACATTCGTACTGTCAACCAGAACCTGGTTATCATTGTAAATACTGGCTGTTACATCGTTCAGCCATACCCAGTTACCAAGGGAAACGGTTGCTCCAAGTGTAAGATTTTGCATTGCCTTGTAACTGATTTCGGCTTCAATTCCCTGATGAAGCGCATTTAAACCACGAACCAGCGATCGGGTAAGAGTGCTATCGGCCAGCTGGATATTTTCACGTGTCAACAGCGATTTATCTTTCCAAAATGTATAATATAGATTGAAGCGTGCCGAAAGTTTCCCGTTTTCATAGGTATATCCGGCTTCTGCTGATGTGATTTTTTCGTTTACCAGATTATGAGCTACCGTATTCGAGAAGTCCACAAACACGAACTTGTAATATGGCTCGCGTGAATAGTATCCTACATTTCCATACACATTTCCACATTTCCCCACTTTATATCCGACACCGCTTTTTATATCAAATCCAGCTTTTGTAACCGGCTCGCTCATTGGATTTTCGGGATAATTATAAGTATCCTTTCGTCTGTAATATGTGCCTGAAAATGTACCAGCTATAAAAGTTGTCAAATCACCACTTTTATATTCAACCTGACCGAAAAGATTGCCATAACTGATCATGGAATAGTTATCGACATTGATTACATCGCCGTGATTTTTGATCTGTTGCCGTCCGTCAACGCCTGCCTGCGACCAGGCATATTGCTCAACCCAGAAATTGCCACCCATCAGGTCGTCAACTGTTTCGTAAAGGTGCGAGCGGAAATTACGTAAATGAATTCCTGCTGTAATTTTCACTTTTTCGCTTATATCCAAAGTGAGTGAACTTAAAAGACCAACCCAGTAATGATCGGATTTGTATTGGGTAAGTATGTTTTTGGAAAACCCTTTAACCACCGAGCCGCCGGGAAATGAGGTTGAATCATCGTTTGTGGAATTTGTAAGAAAAACCTGATCGAAATCAATCTGATTATTTTTCCTGTAATCCCAGGTTGGCTTTCCGTAATTAAAAGCTTCGGTATAACGGCCGCCACCGGTTCCGAAGGAAACATAAGCCGAAGTTGCCAGGAATGCTTTCGGGCTGATATTCCAGTATTGGTTAAGGTTAATCTGGGGCTTATGATAATAATTTTCGGACAAACTGAGTATCTTTCCATTATACTCTCCCCAGTTTTGGTTATACTTTACTCCGAATTTTTCGAAATCAGCCTCAGTCATTCCATAATTTCGCTGGCCGTGTTTGTCGGGAGCGCCCATGACTGTAAGTACAAGCCGGTGGTTTTTACCAAACTCCCGGCTAAGGCTCAGAAAATAAGCCCAATCGTTTACATAAGTGGCATCCACAAATCCGGGTCCTACAGTATGTGAACCCAGAAAAATGACCGATGCGCCATTCTTCATTTTTCCGGTTGAGAAACTCATGCTGGTCTTGCTGTTGCCATAATCAGAAAGGCTATACCGCAATGCTCCGCCTGCTACAACCGAAGTTGATTTGGTAATGATATTAATGGTTCCGCCAACCGAGTTGATGGCTACACGCGATGCACCCAAACCGCGCTGCACCTGAATGGCTTCGGTAGCATCAGTGAGCCCGGTCCAGTTCGACCAGTAAACAAGGCCATTTTCCATACTGCTCACAGGTACGCCGTTTAGCAAAAGCGAAATATTTTCCTGCTGGAATCCGCGTAAAGTAAGTCTGTCGTCGCCGCTGCCGCCACCTTCCTTGGTGGCATATATTCCCGGTGTCATTTTCAGTATCTCAGGATAGTCCTGGTTACCGATTTTTTGCTCAATGGTTTTAGCTTCAACGGTTGAAAAAGCAACCGGCGTATTTCTATCTCTTGCAAAAGAAGAAATTATTTTTACTTCATCCAGATCCACAATTTTGGGTTCGAGTGAAATAGTACCGATATTAATTACTCCGCCCGGCTTGCCGCTAATTTCATAATCCATTGTTTTGTATGAAATATGCCTGAACTGAAGAACTGTTTTAATATCGTTCACAACCAATTCAAAAGAGCCATCTATTCCTGTGCTTGTGGTGTTGGTTTTTCCTTCGACAGCAATCGTAACACCTGGAATAGTTTCGTTTGTTGATTGGTCGGTAACAGTTCCTTTTATTTTATATTCCTGTGCAAAAAGTTTGCCTGAAATCAGAATTATCAATAAAAGTGCAACTTGTAAAATCAGTATTTTTTTATTCATCGGTTTGAGAAGGTATAAAAACAAAAATGCCCTGAAGTATCCTTCGAGGGCCGATGATTCAAAATACAGATACACATACACGCATGCCAGTAAAGGCAAGCGCAATAAGATCGATATTCTTCTTCCATCCAGACTTTACTGTCGGTACCGGAGTTTAACCGGTTCAATCCTTTTGAGGGGAGTCGCGGACTGTACCGCCGATCGGGAATTTCACCCTGCCCTGAAGAAAGCGATGCATATTGAAAATCAATACACAATCGCCGGTGCAAAAGTATATATAAATTTAGTATCGGGATAAAATGAAAAAAAATTAAATGAAAATAGCAGCTAATAAGCTGCTATTCAAATATCTGTACAGTAAAAAATGAAACAAAATCGTTAGCTTTCTAATTAGATAACTTCACTACAACTCCAGGATTGGCTTCATCACCTACTTTTAAGTCGTTGTATTTGAGCAAGTGCTGCAGCTTTACACACTTCATCTGGGAAATGGAATACATGCTGTCGCCCTTTTTTACTTTGTACGTTTTTTCAGAATTATTTCTTTTTTTTGCTTTCAGATAGATCATCTGCCCAGGAAGAATTTTATCGCTTTCGCGAAGATCATTATGTCTGTAGACTTGGAAAGTGATAATTTTGAATTCTTTGGCGATGATGTACCAGGTATCGTCTTTTTTTGCAAAAATAAATGGCTTATTGTAATTTTCATAAACCTTCCGCCCTTTATCCGAAGTATATAGCACCTTGAAATCGGATGCAACTGGCATTCTGTAGTTTTTGCGGAAAAGAATACGTCCTTCGTTGGTTATATTGTTGTTTTCTTTTGTAATTGCATGGCTGAGTTCCTGGTTTGCATCATAGGTAGCTCCTTTTACAGGACGATGTGATTTAGAGGCAGTTACTTTCTGCTCTTGTTTTACTTCTTCATCTTGTCCGTTAATCGCTAACTCTTCGGAACCGGCAATGGAATCATCGAACAAGTATAATTTGTTGGCTTCAATTAACCGGATCAGAATATTAGGATAATCAGGATTGGTGGCATAACCAGCCTGTTTCAATCCCCTGGCCCATCCTTTGTAATCAGTGAGTTGCAGGGTGAAAAGCGCAGCGTAACGTGGCCGTGTGGTCAGAAAAAGAGAATGATCGCGGTACGATTCATCTACGGATTTATATTTTCTGAAGCATTCTTTTTCCAGGTCATCATCATATAAAAAAGTATCTCCAGACCATTCTTTCTGACATTTAATGCCAAAATGATTTTGAGTATTTATTGCCAGCACGCTTTTCCCACAACCACTTTCAATCATTCCCTGAGCCAGAGTTATGCTGGCCGGAATTCTATATAGCTGCATTTCCCGGATAGCAATCGATTTGTACTTTTTTATATAGGCGCCATAATCATTATTGGTAAGCTGCTGAGCTGTCAGAATGTTAGTCAGAAATAGTAAAATGGAGAAAAATAGGATTCGCATTCTCATAAAAATATCATTTTAATTTGCAATATTACAAAATTCGTGCTTTGCTTGAGCATTTCCTAGTGTTGGTTCTTAACAAAATCAAGGTTTTAGCTATTGCCGGATTGTTAATAAAAATATTTTATAAAAAATGTCGAACATGCTTAAACATATTATAATTTTGTAGCATTCAATGAAGGATAAATAAAAATATTTATGAACTTCATGATGTAGATTAATTAGTTTTAGTTTTCTGGTTAATAATTTGGTTAATAATTTGGTTCATGAATCCCTGCTTTTTGCGGGGATTTTTGATTAAAGGCAATCTTATTCCTCAGACTTAACCTGTACTGTGAAGGTTTCCCTGTGATAAGGACTAAAACCCAGGTTTAATATTGCTCTGCGGTGTTCGAGTGTTGGATAGCCTTTATTCCTGTCCCAGCCGTAGTATGGATATGATTCATGGAGTTTCATCATAAACTCGTCGCGCCTGGTTTTTGCCAGCACCGAAGCTGCCGCGATTGAAAGAAAAAGTCCATCGCCTTTGATAATGCATTTGTGTGGTATATTCTGAAATAATTTGAAACGATTGCCATCGACCAATATCAGTTCAGGTTTAATTGTAAGTTGATGCAGCGCTATGTGCATGGCCAATATCGATGATTTCAGAATATTTATCCGGTCAATTTCGTGATTATCAACTATACCTACAGCCCAGGCCAAAGCATCGGTTTCAATTACTTTTCGCAGCTTTTCACGTTGAGTGGCAGTTAGTTTTTTCGAATCATTTAAGTCGGAATTAGTATAGTTAACCGGAAATATTACTGCAGCTGCAAACACTGGTCCCGCCAGGCAACCCCGGCCGGCTTCATCGCAACCAGCTTCGATAAGAGAATCAGTGAAAGAGGATTTTAACATTCAGGTAATTTTGAATTTATCCGACTGTTCTCATTGTTTACCACCATTAACTATTTTATTTTAACCTTTAACAGCCACTGCCAGGTAAATCCTTATTCCAACCAAAAGCACCAAACAGGCAATGGCCATCAATTCGAACCAGAATGGCCGTTTTATCATGCTAAAACTTCCGGTCACGAAGAAGGACATCGGTATAGCGAATAAATAGTTTGCAGAAAGAATCGGCCATCCGGCCAGTAATGTTCCTATGGCAGCTATTATACTATAGTTAAACAAAACCCATGACTTACGCCTGAGACTTATAAGCTTATCGTTCATGATGTTCAGAACGGCTATCATGGTAACAAGCAGTAAAAATGCTGAAACCGAAAGCCATATTGTATCGGTTATCGGAATTCGGGGCGGAAGAATAAGATTTAATAATGATCCGGCTAACTGACGCATGCCTTCCTGCAAAGTATCATTCCAGAACAACCAGCTGAAATAATATATAATTGGCAATGTATAACCGATTATTGAAACTGCATATTCGCGCCAGCTGGAGATGCGATAGGTTATAAATATAAACCATATCATGAGCAGAAGATATGCCAGCGGGATATAAAATAGCGACGCAATACCTATGCAAAATGAAGTGATAAAAACGTGTTGGTAGGCTGCCAGTTTACCATACATTCCCATGATGGAGTTCAAAGCCAGGATAACGAACAGAGCTGCAGGAAGCATGGCATGCATCGTCTGGAAATTACTGTTCCAGCTGTATGTTAGCAGGATGATAATTGCCGGTAAAAAATTACTTCGCTTGAAAAATCCGTTCGCCTGATAGACATAAAACAGTATGAGTGACTGCAAAATAACCAGTATTAACGCAAGCGCTACCGGGAAGTAGGAGGAATGCGGAAATGCGTTTACAAGAAGTGTGTATAAAGGGCCATCGGTAGGCGTATGAACCGGGGGAACTGGATTCAGAAATGCAGGTATCCACATAAAAGCAAGGATTACCGTATAAATTGTAAACTGAATAAATGTCCCCGATTTTGAAACCCACCTGAGCATTGGAAAAATATTTTTATAGAATGATTTACATCAGGTCTTTCCCGATATCGTTGCGGAAATAAGAATTTTCGAATGTGATTTGTGCAGCAGATTCAAGAGATAAAGCAACTGCGGTTTTTAGCGTATCAGCCAGCGAAGTTATTGCAATAACCCGGCCGCCGGATGAAATAACTTCAAAGTTTAACGTATCTGTTCCTGCATGAAATACAAGGCTTTTTTCTACGGATTCCATACCGGAAATTACTTTGCCTTTCGCATATTCACCAGGATAGCCACCAGAAACTATCATCACACAGGCAGCAGTCCGTTCATCAATGTCAAGTTTAATTTCCGAAAGTGTACCCTGTGCCGTTGCCAGAAATATTTCCAGCAGGTCGCTCTTTATGCGTGGCAAAATTGATTCTGTTTCAGGATCGCCCAACCGCACATTATATTCAATAACGAAAGGATCGCCGTTTACATTCATCAGGCCGAAAAACAGGAATCCCTGGAAAGGTATACCATCTTTCTGCAAACCTTCGACTGTAGGTTTTATAACTCTTTCTTCCACTTTTCGCATAAATTCCTTGCCTGCAAAAGGCACCGGTGAAATGGAACCCATTCCTCCTGTATTAGGACCTGTGTCGCCTTCGCCAATTCGCTTGTAATCTTTAGCTTCGGGTAATACCAGGTATTCACGGCCATTGGTAATGGCAAAAGCCGAAAGCTCAATCCCGTCGAGAAACTCTTCAATTACAACACTCTCAGATGCTTTACCGAATTTTTGGTTTGCAAGCATGTCGGTTAATTCAGCTTCAGCTTCAGCTATAGTTTTGCAAATAATCACGCCTTTTCCGGCAGCAAGTCCATCAGCTTTAAGTACATACGGCGCTTTCAATGTCTGCAGAAAGGCTAAACCCTGAGCTAAAGTTTCCTTAGTAAAAGTCTGGTAAGCGCCAGTAGGAATTCCGTGCCTGATCATAAACTGCTTGGCAAAATCCTTACTTCCTTCGAGTTCAGCTCCGGCTTTCTGTGGTCCGATTACAGGAATATTTTTCAATAAGTCGTCGGTAAGGAAAAAATCGTGAATTCCCCGAACTAAAGGCTCTTCCGGTCCAACCACTAACAGATTAACCTGGTTCTGCAATACAAACTTTTTTATCCCTTCAAAATCATTTCCGCTGACAGGAACATTCGTACCAAAATCACTGGTGCCAGCATTACCGGGAGCGATAAATAACTTATTCAGCAAAGGGCTTTGAGCAAGTTTCCAGGCTATGGCATGTTCGCGGCCACCGCTGCCGATGAGGAGTACGTTTTGTTTGTTCATTAAAAGTTTCAAAGTTTCAGTGTTTCAATGTTTCAGTGTTGGGCATTTGGGATGTTTTGTGAAGGTTGAGTAGTCATTCAATGGTCATACGTTGGTCAAACGATTGTCAAACGATTGTCATTCAGCTATTTCTACGAAAGCCAATCAATGGTAATTTAATTGATAAAAACTCCAAATTTCAAATTACAAGATACAAATTTCAGGATCGTAAAGTCGTGGATTCGTGTTGTCGTGCAGTCATGGATTCGTGTTTTCGTGCAGTCGTGTCGTCGTGCAGTCGCCAAGTCATGCAGTCACTATTTTCTATTTCTCATTAACCATTAACTATTAACCATCAGCTAATTAACTCTCCAGTGCTCCGATCAATTCCTTCACATCTTTTACTCCATGGCGTTTACAATAATCTTCGATCCCTTCAAGAATTTTAATGCAAACCTGAGGATCCACGAAATTGGCGGTTCCAACCTGTATGGCTGTGGCGCCTGCCAGCAGGAATTCGATGGCATCGGTAGCATTACTGATTCCGCCTAATCCAATTACAGGTATTTTAACAGCTTTCGAAACCTGCCATACCATACGCAGGGCAACCGGTTTTATGGCAGGACCCGAAAGTCCGCCGGTGATGGTTGATAGTATCGGTCTTCGTTTTTCGGCATCGATAGCCATACCCAACAAGGTATTGATTACAGAAACAGAGTCAGCGCCTTCATCTTCAACGGCTTTGGCAATTTCGGCAATATTGGTAACATTTGGCGAAAGCTTTACAATCATTGTTTTATCGTAAACGCTGCGAACCGCTTTTGTAACAGCGCCGGCCATAGGGCAGGAGGTGCCAAACGCCATGCCTCCTTCTTTTACGTTCGGACAGGAAATATTCAATTCAATTCCGGTCACTTTTTCGAGTGAATTCAGTTGTTCAGCTACTTCCATATAACCGTCAACCGTTGAGTCCGAAACATTTACAATAATATGTGTATCGTAATGCTTTATTTTTGGGTAAATGGTATTGATAAAATAATCTACTCCTTTATTCTGAAGGCCGACCGAGTTAAGCATGCCGGCAGGTGTTTCAGCCATCCGTGGATAGCGGTTACCATCACGGTTTTTTGAAGTACATGCTTTGGTAAGTATGCCTCCAAGCCTGTTGACATCTATAAAATCATCGAATTCAAGTCCATAACCAAAAGTACCCGAAGCCGACATAACCGGGTTTTTGAGCAGCAGCTTATGGATGTTAACTGATAAATCGGGCATTTTAATTTTGAATTTCAGATGTTGGATTTAGGGCTTTGACTTCGCTCAGCCTGACAGATAATTGATTTAAAATCCTGGTTTAGAATTTTGTATTAAGTCAGATTAAGATCACAACTTGAGTTTACTTGTATCGAAAACAGGCCCTTCAATACAAGTGGTTTTGTTTCCTTCAACCGTTTCGACCACGCAACATAAACATGCCCCAATCCCGCAAGCCATTGTATTTTCAAGCGAAATTTCGCATGGAATATTTAATGAATCTGCTAACCTGGCAACGGCTTTCATCATCGGATCGGGTCCGCATGCATATATTATGGAGTATTCTTTTACTTTTTCCGTGAAAATCGAATGCTGGGTTACCATTCCTTTTTCACCTGCTGATCCGTCGTCGGTTGTTATAAAGACATCACCGTAAGGATTGTATTTTTCGCTTTCAACAATATCATTGGAAGTACGACCACCAATCAGCACATCGGGCTTAAATCCCTTGCTGTGAAGTAGTTTGGTCAGCAACAGCATTGGCGCAATTCCTACACCACCACCTATAAGCAAAGCTTTTTTACCTTCGGGCAAACTGAAAGAATTTCCAAGCGGATATATAAGATTCAGAATATCTCCTTCTTTTAGTTTTGAAAGAGCAATTGTGCCGTCGCCAACTTTTTTAAGGAGCAACGCTAGTTCATTTTTCTCCTGATCGGTATCGTAAATTGAGAATGGTCTTCTCAGATAGGTTGTTGTGGAATTGCTCACAAGCACTTCTGCGAATTGCCCGGGAAGTATAGCTGGAAGTTCTGCCGGGCATTTCAGGTATAGGGCAAAGTAATCGTCAGTTATCTGGTGATTTCGGGTAACTACAAAATCGTGAATAAATTTCTTCATCAGCTGGCAATTGTGCAGGCGAAAATACTTAAAAAAAGTCCGCCATTGTAAACGACGGACTCATTGATTATTTTTCTTCAGCGGCCTCGCCGGTTTCTCCGGGCGATGCAGTTTCTTCTTCCGTTTCTTCAGCGGGAGCTGTAAAATCGGTTATGCCGTTAGCAATTAACATGTTATACCACTGCACAAGTTTCCTCATATGCGAAGTATAAACACGCTCATGGTCATAATCTGGTACTATCGTTTCGAAAAATGCCTTCAAAGCATTGTCGTCCGATTTTACATCCGGAGCAGGCTCATCACCGTTTTTCTCCCGGATAAGCCTGAATACTTCGCGAAGAGGCATATCTTCACCCGTCGTAAAGATGCTTATTTCACCCAATGAACTTATTTTGTCGCTGGCAAAAGCCTGTATGCGTTTGCCATCTGTGAGTGATTCAATAATAACGCCGGTCTTGGTCTGGGCAATAGTTTTAAAAAGCCCTGGTTTGCCCGAAACGGATAAAATCTCTTTCAAATCCATAAAATCTCCTTAATTTTTATGCAAAATTACTTAAAACAATCTGTTTATACTACTTTGTTTTGTTTTCAATTAAAATTTAACATTTAGCCTCATCTTACCAAAATTGTCCAAATAATTGTTAATCAACAAAATGAACAACCTGAATATTTCTGATCAACAGGTTCCGAATTGAAAAATGAGAATCAGAAAGTTTTTATCTCCGGTTCTCACCTTTTTAAGCTTTATTATACCAGGCTCAAATATTCTGTAAAGTGCTAACCACCAACCGGTAGACTAAATTTCGAAGCGCCCCGTATAATTTGCAGGTGTTATTTTATTGAGTTCCTGCTTTACTTTTACCGGAACATTCAATTTTTCAATAAAAGCGCTGATTGCATTATGATCAATATGAGTGTTAGTCCGGGTTAGCTCTTTCAGCGTTTCGTAAGGTTTCGGAAAGCCTTCGCGACGAAGAATAGTTTGTATGGCTTCAGCAACTACGGCCCAGTTATTTTCAAGGTCAGCCTGTATTTTTTCTTCGTTGAGGATCAGTTTATCCAGACCTTTGGTAAGTGATTTAATGGCAATCATCGTATGTGAAACAGGCACTCCGATATTCCGGCTAACCGTTGAATCTGTGAGATCACGTTGCAATCTCGATATAGGGAGCTTAGCCGAAAGATATTCGAACAGTGCGTTAGCCATACCGAAATTACCTTCTGCATTCTCAAAATCAATCGGATTCACTTTATGAGGCATTGCTGATGAACCAACTTCGTCTGCTTTGATTTTTTGTTTGAAGTATTCCATGGAGATGTAACTCCACATATCGCGGCATAAATCAGTAAGTATTGTATTGATTCGCTTCATGTTATCAAAAAGCGCAGCCTGATTATCATAATGTTCAATCTGGGTAGTGTGTTGAAGACGTTCGAGCGAAAGACTGTTTTTTACAAAATCATCACCGAACTGAGCCCAATCCACATCGGGATAAGCAACATAATGAGCATTAAAATTGCCTGTAGCTCCTCCGAACTTAGCTGAAAATGGAATGGTTTTTAATAATTTGAGTTGTTGTTTCAGTCGTTCGGCAAAAACATAAATTTCTTTGCCCAGGATTGTAGGCGATGCCGGTTGTCCGTGCGTATGGGCAAGCATAGGAACTTTTTTCCACTCTTTTGCCCGTTTGGTAAGTTTTACAAGCAGCTCGTCATATACCGGCAAAATAACCTCTTCAATAGCAAGTTTCAATGCATAAGGTCCTGCAGTATTATTAATATCCTGGGAAGTAAGTCCGAAATGAATAAATTCCTTGTACTTGCCCAAACCAATCTTGTCGAACCTTTTCTTGAGATAGTATTCAACGGCCTTCACATCATGGTTTGTTGTGGCTTCAATCTCTTTCACTTCCTGTGCATCCGTAAATGTAAAATCACGGCAAAGCGAACGGAGTTCAGCCATTTTTTTGCTGTCAACACCCTGCAATTGTGGGAGTGGCAGTTCGCACAACGAAATAAAGTATTCAACTTCAACGAATACCCGGTAATTGATCAGGGCGGCTTCGCTGAAATAATATGAAAGACGTTCAACCTGTTTGCGGTAACGTCCGTCAACAGGCGATATGGCATTAATCATTGTCAGATCCATAGCATAAGGGAATAAAGAATTACCGGTCAAAAGTATGAAAGCCTGCGAATGAATTGCAAATTTTTTGAAAAATTATATTAATTTTACGTTTAACACGTAGGAGACCGGAAGATTTGCGGTACAAATTTGAAAATTAATTATTATATTATATTGAATAAGAGATAATTATAATTATTTCTTCTGGTTCACAATTTCTATCTCCAATTCAGTTGAATTAACCGCATTTGGCAGATGAAATCCCTGTTTTGTGTTAGTTAATGCTTTGTTTTATTTAAAATTTAGCTGAAGCTTATGAAATTTCGGTTTTTATTTAATCGGATTGCAAATCCGATACTCTGGACAGCGGGATTGCAAATCCCGCTGAGCAAATCCCGCTGAGCGAATCTAGTTCAGCGAATCCAGTTCAGCGAAGCCAGTTCAGCGAATCCAGTTCAGCGAATCCAGTTCAGAGAATCCAGTTCAGTAATTCTTCTTGAGATTCTCAGAAACCAAGCGATTCATTCACAATAAATACAGAGAATTCCATCAAAGGAGGTTTACGGCGGGTTGCCACATAAATATTACAGCCTCGTGTTGGAAGGTTGCAATTCATGCAGACGCCTTGTTTAGTGCAGGGATTTGGCCTGTTGAGACGTTTGAAATTTATCGGGGCGGCAATAGTGCTGATACGCTGCCAGGCCGCATCTTCATCAGGAACCAGCTTGTTTACTCCTGCAATCACAATAACTCTTCGGGGACCAAATGCCATAGCAGAAACCCTATTCCCATTTCCGTCGATATTGAATAATTCTCCTTGCAGGGAGATTGCATTGCTGCTGCAGATAAAAACATCGCAAATTTGCTGGCTGCGCATTACTTCCAGTTTTTCCTCCTCACTCAGCCCTTCAGCATTGTGATCGAGGATAGTAGCGCCCAGGTCCGTTAGTATTTGCTGCAGATTCAGTTGTTTTGCCGTTTGCGAACCGCCAAAGGCAACCCGCATTCCAGCTTTTATAAATCCACTAACCACTTTTGCCGCTTCTTCGCGTGTTTCGAAAAATGAAGCATCGAAACGGTTTCTACGTAAGGCTTCAACGGTTTTCATTCCAAGCGTGTGGCCGTGCCAGGTATTCATATCAGTAACAAAGGCGTCTGTAAGATCAACAGTAGTACTCATCAGAAAAGATTTTTAAATGCAGCAAAGGTATAAGAAGAGTTGGAAAGTGAAAAACACCGCGGTATTTTTCTATTGACTTAGTGACATTGAGTCACATCGTCAATAAAAAGGCTAATTATAAAGTGTTGTAAGCCCCGTAAAATCGTTCCAGTGCATTTTACGGTAATGCATTTCAATTTCGAAAAGCAAATCTCTTATGGAATCAAGTAAGGCAATTGGAGAAAGTTTAAAGTCAACCCATGTATTTTGATCTGTAATAAGGTTGGGGAACTGTTTTTTATAAAGTAGTAAAAGTTCTGAAAGCGATGATTCACTGACTTTTTCATCAGCAGGCTGGCTTTCTTTAAGAAACTGAAGAATACGCAATCCATCAATTTTCTCATGACAGGCACGTATAAAATGAGCCTGTGTTTTAAAATTAGTCCTTAGACCTTTCCATGGTAATTCACCAAATTTAGTAAGCAAAAAATTGTCGAGGGGTG
The DNA here is from genome assembly GCA_038237165.1 of Bacteroidales bacterium. GTDB lineage: Bacteria > Bacteroidota > Bacteroidia > Bacteroidales > UBA4417 > UBA4417. The sequence goes on from JBBRYZ010000059.1 coordinate 19,561, forward strand.
TAATCAAATCTTTGCTATAAATTGACCCGAATGCTTTGCATGTTTGAGCCACCTGGTCGAAAAGCCGGTAATTATAAACGGGATAACTGCTCCAATCGCCCGAAATGCCTTTAATAAGTGCAGGACCTGTGCCAAAGAAAACCCTGTCGGACAAACGGGTTGCCGGGAAAACAATCTCTGAGTTCCAGTGCAGCAAACGCCCTGTTTTTACAATTTTCTGAAGGAAATAAAAGTCTTCGCCACTCAGTTTTGGAGTCATTCCGCCCGATGCCCTGTAAGCCCAAACCGGTATCGCAATAGCGGAACCAAGAGCCGTGAAGGAATATGGACTTCGGATACGCCACATATTGATGGCAAAAGCACGCATATAAATCTCGTACCTCAGCATGGCACGATCCAGTTCTTCGGTGTACGACAGCTTATGGTAGTAAGGAATTGCTATTGCCGAAGCTGCAGGATTAATGCGTAGATTTTCGGCAACCGAGGCAAAATATTCACTGCCAAAAACGGTATCAGCATCCATGCTAAGGATAATGTCGTCAGTATTGGCAATCTTCGAAATATGATCCATCAGGAATTTTCGCGCAACCCCGATTCCGTGGCCTTTTGGTGGCCATCCTTTGCCGGGTGAAGACCGGTTAATAATTTCAATCCTTTTGTCATCCAGCGATTGAAGGAAGCTAATCGTGAGCTGATTTTCTTCACAAACGTAAAGATGATCCTGGTCATTCCACCAGCTATCCGGTTGATTTACACAAACCACAAGCCGGAAATGCACTTCTGTCTGCTCCATAATCGCTTTTATCAGCAACGGCAGGCGTTCCATTTCATTCATTACCGGAAGAGCAATATAGATAAGAGGTGGTGTCAAATTCGTTTGGTGTTATATGGAAGAATTTATATATCTTTGGAATACCGATCCGAAAAGATTTTCAAAAGTAATAGTTTTGTGTGAGATAAAAATTTTGCCATGCAAAGTAACGAAGTAATTGACAAGCTTCCATGCCATCTTTATAACCTGATTATTGATCAGCCTTACACTAGATATACGGCTCAGGATCATGCGGTTTGGCGTTATATTATGAGGCAGAACGTCAGGTATCTTCCTGGTGTAGCGCATTCCTCATACCTTAAGGGATTGAAACAAACCGGAATAAGCATCGATCGCATTCCCCGCATGTATGGCATGAACCGGATTCTGAAAGAAATCGGATGGGCGGCGGTGGCGGTGGATGGATTTATACCACCGGCCGCATTTATGGAATTCCAGGCCTATAATGTGCTGGTAATTGCAGCCGATATCAGACCCATCGATCAGATTCTATATACTCCCGCTCCAGATATAATTCATGAAGCCGCAGGACATGCACCCATTATTGCTGACAAAGAATACGCAACCTACCTGAGTGATTTCGGACGGGCGGGGTCTAAAGCTTTTTCGTCAGTTTATGACAATAGTATGTATAATGCAATACGTCATCTCTCCATTTTAAAGGCTGATCCTTATACTTCACCTGACGATATTTTAAAAGCTGAAGCTGAACTTGATTCTTTGTCGGGGCTGCAGGAAGCTCCTTCGGAAATGGCCTTGCTGCGAAACCTGAATTGGTGGACTGTTGAGTATGGATTGATCGAAACGCTTGAAAATCCGAAGATCTATGGTGCCGGACTTCTTTCATCCATTGGCGAAAGTCACAATTGTCTGAAACCACATATAAAGAAACTTCCTTATACATTGGAAGCACAAAATTTTTCATTTGATATTACCACCCAGCAGCCGCAGCTTTTTGTAACTCCTGATTTTAAACAACTCCATGCTGTTCTTGAGCAGTTTATTGATAGTATGGCAGTAAGGCAAGGTGGGATGGAAGGTCTGAAAAAAGCTCTGCTATCCGAAGCAACATGCACAGTAGTTTATAATTCAGGGTTGCAGGTTTCAGGAAAACTGGCTAAAATATATGAAGATAATCATGAACCGGTTTATCTGGTATTTGAGGGTTTTTCGATGCTTTCGGTTAATAATCGACAGCTTAAAGGACATGGAACAAGGATTCATTCGGATGGTTTTGGATCACCAGTCGGAACTGTAACGGAAATCAGCGGAAATATTTCTGCTATGAGTGAGGGGGAACTTATCTCGAAAGGTATTTCAGAAGGTGAGGAACTGAAGCTGGACTTTGATAGCGGAGTGCAGGTAAATGGAAGACTTGAAAAGGTAACGAAGCTTTCGGGAAATAATCTTTTGTTCTCTTTTCAAAACTGTACAGTCATTTACAAAAATCAACTGCTGTTTAAACCCGAATGGGGTGTTTATGATATGGCCATAGGGGAGGAGATTATTTCTGCATTTTCCGGTCCGGCTGATGCGGAGGCATTTGGACTAAGATATAAAGCACCTGCAGAAAAGACGCATCATTTTCAGCATTCCGAAAACACAAAAGGATTGCATAAACTATATCGTGAGGTTCAATTGCTTCGCAAAAAAAAGGAAAACGTAGCTCTTATATCAGAAATATGGAATACTTTGAAAACTGATTTTCCTGAAGAATGGCTGTTGCCACTCGAAATTGCAGAGATTCTTTCGAAAAATCACGATACCTCCGGAATTCTGGATGATATACTGAGATTTCTGAAAAACCGTTCTTCTGAAAATGAGCATGTGCGAGACCTGATTGAAAATGGACTGAAACTTATTGCTTTTCATTAACAGCCAGGTTGTTGGCAACCAGCAGAAGTAAAAGCGCTTCTTGTATTTCGTTCCCTGCAATCAATTTATGTGCTCTTTTATGAGCTTCCTCTATAATTTTTTCAATTTTGCCGCTTTGCTGGGTCGAAAGTGTCCTAAATGTAGGTGAAGTAATATATTTTGCAATTTCCGGAGCTGTTGGCATTAATTGCAATCCTCCAAGTCTGCCAAGATCATTGCCGGTAAGCACCTGGCTCATTCGGACAGATTCAGGAAGTGAATCGACGCCAATAGAATCCTTGCTTTCAGGCTTTGCAAGTGTGAAAAGAGCCCGACCTGATGCCCTTACATAATAATCAGCGCCCAGTCGTCCGACCAGATCAAGTTTTCGCGAATCTATCATGCCGGATTTGTCAAGCATTTTATCATCCACATGAATAAGCAAAACTTCACAGATGATAAGGTTTGCAGCGCCAGCACCAGTTCCGGTTTCGATTACCTGCCTCACTTTGCATTCAATCTGCACCGGCGATTCTTTCACTCTGAACGGTTTAACCTTTTCGGATGGGATAGGAGTGAAGCCTGACTTGTAAAATTCATTTACTCCCCTTGGATACTCAGTGCTGGCAAGGTTTATCTGCTCAACCATGGAATATGTAACCACATTGATCACCACCTCAGGAACCTCTTTTACATTGAGGTAAGTATCTTTTAGTTCATTGGCACGACCGCTTCGTGAAGGGGAAAAAATAAGGGTACTTGGATTTACTCCAAAAGCATTAAAACAACTGAATGGCGACAAGTTAGCTTTTCCCGTACTGTCGATGGTACTGGCAAATGCGATCGGTCGAGGTGCCACAGCACTTAATATGTTTCGGTGCAATATATGGGGCGGGATGTTGGAGGGATCAATGGTTGACATGTTTGTAGTAATAAGTTGAGATAAATGGTTAATAGTTAATGGAATACGGTTAATGGTGGTTGGAGAATTTAAGTTAACAGTTAATGGGAAATTGTTAATAGTGGGTCAATCTTATGTTATTGCAAATGCTTGTTACCCTTTTTTTCTTTTAACCATTAACTTTTAACC
>JBBRYZ010000060.1:0-22936 GCA_038237165.1 Bacteroidales bacterium
AAAGCTTCGTGTGTTTTTCGACCAGAGCATTATTACTCCGCGCAAACATGCTAACGGTGCCAGCGAGGCAGCCTATACACTTGCCATACCGGCAGCAGGCATTGCAGTAGCCGATGTTAGTTTCTCGGTGGATGATAAGCTATTGATAAGCAATACAGGCGATGTTTCCGTTTCCTATTATGGTGCTGCAACAGCCGGCCAGGCTGCTCCTGCTACAGCTATAGCGATAGCCGCAGGTGACGAAGCCGAAGTAACAGCAGCATCGCTTGGCGCACCAGCCAATCGCTTTCTGATGTTTGTTAATAAGGATGCCGACACGGATGGTGAAGTGGAAATAACTTTGATATAAGATGGGTGAAATAGTCAGGGCTTCACTTTGAAATAGTCAGGGCTTCACTTTGAAATAGTCAGGGCTTCACTTTGAAATAGTCAGGGCTCCACTTTGAAATAGTCAGGGCTTCACTTTGAAATAGTCAGGGCTTCACTTTAAGTGAAACCCTGACTATTAATAAAACAGAGGCTGCGCCCGGGCTTTGTTTACAAATAAATTCATCTATAATTTACCTGGTACTTACTTATATTTATAAAAACTATATTTACTACTAAATAGCAACCAATAAATACCAACAGCTGCTTACGATCACCGCAAGCGTTTAAAAACCGGATGAAAGTAGTATAAACTTATTGATATTTACTAGTTATATGCTATGTTAAACGAACACATAACAATGAAACTAAAACGCTGACTTAAAAAAAATAATCATAGACAGACAATTGTCTAACATGGTAAACAACACTCAAAAACTAAAAAATTCACGCCAATGAAATTAAACAATAAACTATTTGGACTACTTATTTCAAGTTCTATGTTATTATCAAGTTGTGCGACATATCACATGACGACACAAAGTTTAATAGAGCAACTAACTGACACACAAAAGGAAAAGAAAGTAACTTTACTCGTTGCTTTTCCCTTTTTTGTACCCTTTGTGGTGACAGGAAACTCTTTACAACAAGTGAAGGTGTTAGACAAAAAAGGAAAGGAACTTGTTGTCCCTGTGACAAATCATACAGGAATTAGAGTAACAAAAAAAGACGGCAAACGAAAAACATTTTACTTTAACACTTTAATAATCCAAGACAGCATAATAACAGGAAAGAACGACCACTTCATTGGGACAAATATCAAACCGATTAATTTGAACAATATTGAAAAAATTGAATTGCAAAAGTAAAGCAATGGTCACGAAAGAAAGAAACACAGCATATACTAAATAGGACTTCATGTGGTCGGCACGACCCAGCATGAAGTCCATGTTGAACTAAATACCTCGGCTTGCGCTCAGCTTGCGAGCTTGTAGCGCGTGCATCCAACTACTCCCGCTCCCACAAATCCTTTCCTGTGGTTAAATAATATTAACTTATTTCCATTTTCCCATTTTACTATACGAAGTATTCTGAAGACTCCTATCTTTGCTTCTCATATTCCTTTGAGACAAATCTCTTTAAAATACTAACCACTCCGCTTTATGAAATTGAAAGCCACTTTCCTGATAGTAGCCGCCTTCGCGCTATTCACCGTCAATAATCAATCGCTTGCGCAGAAAAGCAAGAAATCAACCGAGATCATTATCCTGCATACCAACGATATGCATGCCCAGATTAATAATTTTGGCAAGCTTGCCTACCTGGCCGACAGCTTACGAAAAACACACAAATATGTTTTCCTGGTTTCGGCAGGTGATATTTTTACCGGCAACCCAATTGTGGATATGTATCCTGACAAGGGTTACCCTATGATAGACCTGATGAACAAACTTCATTTTGTTGTTAATTGCGTGGGGAATCATGAGTTCGATATGGGTCAGGAATTACAAAACAAACGGAGAGAGCAGGCACATTTTCCTTTTATCTGTAGCAACATTGATGCTTCGGGAGCCGTGTCAAAGCAATATGCGCCTTATTTTATTTTAAAAGCCGGAAAGATAAAAATACCGCTGCTTGGAATGATTCAGTTAGGCGCAAACGGTTTGCCCGATTCGCATCCATCGCGGCTCGGAGGACTTAAATTTACCAATGGGGTTGAAAAGGCAAAAGACTTTTTGTGGCTAAAACAAAAATACGGTATGCTTATCGGACTAACGCACCTGGGTGTAGAAACTGATGAAGTTCTGGCAAACACATATCCACAGTTCGACGTAATTATAGGAGGGCATTCGCACACCACCATCAAAAAAGCTATGATGGTAAATAACGTAATGGTAGTGCAAACCGGCTCAGGATTAAGAAATGTTGGAATTACAACACTTCAGGTAACTAAAAAGAAAATTACCGATCGTAAATACGAGCTTGTTTCTTTGGCAGACATCAAAAATACGGACCCCGAAGTGCAGGCTATGATAGACATATACAACCTCAACCCAGAGATGGACAAGGTAGTAGGATATGCAGAAACTGCATTTACTAACAAAAGTGAGCTAGGTAGCTTAATGACGGATGCTATTACCGCACAAATGAAGGTTAACTTTGCCTTTCAGAACGGAGGAGGAATCCGCATTTCGCAAATCCCGCAAGGCAATATATTAATGAAAGATATTTTCCGCCTCGATCCTTTTGGCAACGAGGTAGTAACGTACAGCATGACATACGCCGAAATTAAATCACTTATCATCAACTCCTACAACCGCGATAAATCATTTGACCTGATGCCTTCGGGAATGACCTATACCGTAATCGTAGATGCAGATGGTTTATGTACTGATGTAGAAATGAAAGATTTAAAGGGGAACTTATTGGATACTGCCAGGACTTATACAGCTGGAGTAAACAGTTACATTGCGGCAAGCTATAAATTTGACCACAAAGATCCGGGTACCACAAATTACAATACAACAGCTCAAACGCTGCTTGAATACCTTGGAGATGTTAAGAAGGTTAATTATGCCGGAGTAAGAAGAGTCTTTTCAGAAAAGAAGTAATCGGTCGTGTTGAAATCCTACCAGGTATCCGGCTTCTTAACAGCGGGTGGCTGCATGGCGAGTTTCAATCCATCGATGAGTTTATGGGTTTGTACGTCAATCTGTTTAAGGTAATCATCCCAGGCTGGGGTATAAGTCTGGCTGTTTTTATCCATCCATTGTTCGATCGGCTGACGCGAGACACTTTTTAAATTGAAGTTTGTAATCGTGTAGCGGTATCGGCCATCTTTCAATTCGAGTTTCAGCGTATAGTCAACCACTCCGGCAAGCAGTGTAGCGCCTTTTTCGACTTTGGTGATTTCGAAGCGATGTGTAATTTCAATCAGCCCCGTTTCCGGATCACGCACCTTTGTGGCATCGGCCGCGTTCTTGTATTGCTTATTCACCCATGCAATAGCGCGGATGTAGAGATCGGCCGGCTTCCCTGTGGTGGTAACAACTTCTTTATAAGTGATCAGTTTAGTATCGGGGTCTACAGGCATTTTTGCAGTGGTAGTCTGTGCTTTCAACAAGGAAACGGAAAGCATAGATGCGGATATCAATAGGGCAAAAACAGGAATTTTCATAATCAGATTGAATTAAACAGGGTAAATAAATTTTGCTCCGACCACATAGTTATTTCTTTACGGCAGGTTTGCGCACGATGATATAAATATCCTCGCTGTCGCGTTTCATCATATATTTCTCACGGCCAAGTTTTTCAAGTTCAAGCGAATCGTTCGTATAGCGGCTCAGCTCAATGCTGTCTTTTGTTGACTCATCGCGGTAAAATTGAAGCTCTTTTTTAAGTCCGTTCAGTTCTTTCCTCATTTTATATTGCGAAATAAGGTTATTGCGGTCGAGGAAAAGTATCAATACCAGAAAGACAACGCCGGTCAATAAGTACTTGTTCTTTAAAAAAGGTGGAATTTTATCGAGTAGCTTTTTTATCATGGGATGGGTTTGGAAGAAATTTTTATTCAGTGGTTACTCGGTAGTACTGGGTGGTTCAAGGGTTCAATGCTTCGCGTTCAGATGTTCAATTGTTCATTTATTCAAATGTTCATTTATTCACATGTTCGATTGTTCAAATGTTCGATTGTTCAAATGTTCAATGCTTCACGTTCAAGGTTGTTAATCAACTATTACTTATTCTTCACTTTTTACTTTTCGTTTTTCACTTTCAAAGCTCCTACAGTTGTTACCCGGAATTTCATTAACGTCGAAATCAAGATAATTAGTGCTCATTTGTGTTTAATTTGTGAAAATTTGTGGAAAACATTTTGAACCTGAAATCACTAATCGTATTATAATCCGATCTCATCCGCAATTCCGGTCATAGCTGCAATTGCAATTGTGGCAAAGGTATCTATCGGAATACCTATCAGTTCGCATTCAAGGATATTTTCGCGTTTCACACTGGCCGCAAAGGCTTTTTCTTTCATTCGCTTAGTAACTGATTTTGTTTTTACCGAAGCTATTTTCTTGTCCGGATATACCAGCGCAGTTGCCATAATCAGCCCGGTAATGGTTTCGCCGGCAGCCAGGGCATGCTGGAATTCGGTTGTTCTTACCTTGCCTGTCGCAATTTCGTTGTGCATTCCGATAGCATCAACAATGTCATCGTCAACACCCATTTCAGACAGCCATTTTGCGCCTTCGGGACCATGCGTATATGCGTCGGCATGTGTAACTTCCACATCCAGATCGTGCAACAGTCCTGCCTGTGCCCATGCATCCACATTCCGGCCAAGGTGAACAGCAAGTTCGCGCAGCACGGCCTCAGAAGCCAGGCAATGAGCAATCATTTTTTCATTTTTCACATATTTACGAAGCAATTCGAGAGCTTCTGCACGGGGGAGAACCATGGGGATTTACGATTTACGATTAGGGACTTGCAAGGTGCGATTTACGATTTACAGGGTACGATTGTGGATTTAAAGAGCCTGATATTTTCTGCATTCCTATCGTTCTGGTTTGCGCAAAGGTATTAAAAAACTGATTTTGGATTCTTTTAACTGTAATTGAAATGAAATGAATATTTTTGCGTAACAATGATTTGAACCATAACTTATGAAAGCCTTGCGTAAACTATTTGTTCTATTTTTTATTCTGCCGCTGCTTGCCGTTGCTCAGGACAGCGAATTGTATAAATTTCTGAAAGCCATTCCCGGCTCTGAAGTTGTAAAGAAGGATACTTCTGCATTTAAAGAGTTTTACATATTGAAGCTTCCTCAGGCTGTTGATCATAAAAATCCAAGCGGTCCATCTTTTAAGCAGAGGATCTTTGTTGGATATGTTGGTTTTGAAAAACCAACAGTAATGGAAACCGAAGGCTATGATGCCGGATGGGTTTCGTCGAACACAATGTCGGAACCAACCAAATTATTAGGAGCCAACCAGCTTTATGTTGAACACAGGTATTTCGGAGCTTCAATTCCCAGTCCTGTGGATTGGAAATATCTTACGGCTGAGCAGGATGCAGGCGACTATCATTATATCCGAAGCTTATTTGGTAAAATTTATAAAGGGAAATGGATTGCAACGGGAGTGAGCAAAGGTGGTCAGACTGCCACAGAATACAAGGTTTTTTACCCGGATGATGTAGATGTAACCATTCCCTATGTTGCACCAATCAATTATTCAAGGCTGGATAAGCGTATTGACAAACATTTTAAAAAAGTCGGCACCTCTGCACAGAGGAAATATATTAAGGAAATACAGTTGTATTTACTGAAAAATAAAAATGTTGTATTACCCGAGTGGAAAGAATTAGCTCAAAAGTCAGGCTTTAAATTCAGTACAATTGATGAAGAATCAGCTTACGACTATTCGGTATTGGAATTCCCATTCTCGTTTTGGCAATATACGGCAGATACCTCCAAATTACCTGATCTTAAATCCACTACTCCCGGTATGATGGCATTATACCTGATCAGGATCGTTTCGCCATTCTGGTACACCGTCGCGGCCAAGTCGTATGAGGCATCAGGCTACCAGTTTTATACCCAACTTGGTTATTACGAATACAATGAGAAACCTTTCCGTAAATACCTGAAAAACAAGGATTATCCAAACTCTGTTTTTGTACCTGCGGATGCTTCTGTGGTTTGGGATCCATCGTACCAGAAAAAGTTGAAGAAATTTATTAAAGATAAACCTCAGCATATGTTGTATATTTATGGCGAAGCCGATCCCTGGGGTGCTACCGCTGCTAATCTAAAACCAGGAAGTGGCAGCCTTAAAATGGTCCAGGTCGGCGGAACCCATGGAGCGCAGATAGCCACTCTTAGCGCTGATCAACGAAAGCTGGTGATTGACACGCTGAATAAATGGCTTGATATGAAAATCGAATAATCAGTTATGACTTTTGTCTTCAAAGGAAATAAATATTTATATCTTAAATTTTAATATGAACAGATCAATTCAACTCATGGTTACATCGCTGTTGTTCTTTTGGGAACTCCCACAAACAGTGCTTGGTATGCTGTTATATGCCGTTTTGAAAAACAGGCAGCAGATTGTCAGTATTGAGAGAGAAAAACACAGGCTCTACCTGGAAACGCAAAATACGGGGGTAAGCCTGGGTTTGCTCGTTTTCTGGACACCGGCCGGTAACCGTTTCTGGTATCTTAAAAATGACTGCCGTATGCACGAATTCGGACATGCCAGGCAATCGGTCAGGCTTGGTCCTTTATATCTTTTCCTTATTGGAATTCCTTCGATGTCGAGAGTAATTTACCGATGGGGATATTATAGGATAAAAGGTGAAAGCTGGAAAAAATATTATTATGGATACCCCGAAAACTGGGCTGATATACTTGGCGGTGTAAGGGATCCTAAAAGAAGCGATATCATGGAGCATGTTATATAGTTCTTAAGCCATCAGCTATTAATTGGCTATCTGTTTACACGTTTTTGCTGATTATTGTAATAATTATGAAAGAATTTATTAAGCAGAACAAAGAGCTGAAAGGCATAATCCGCGAAACAGCAGAAATAGCCGGATACCTCTGGCTGCGCGGATGGGCTGAACGTAATGCCGGAAATATTTCGGTGAATATCACAGGTCTGATGCAGTTGGAGTTTCCAGCAGGGGATAATAGAACTTGCATTGCACTTTCCATGAAATATCCAAAGCTGGCAGGAAATTACTTTTTAGTTACAGGTACCGGAAAGCGCATGCGCGATGTGGCCCGGGAACCTATGAAAAATGCGCTTATTATCAGGCTGAATGATGATGCAAGTAGTTACAGTATCATTTCGCCGCAAGCTGATATTGGGAATTTTATGCCAACTTCGGAACTCCCGACTCACCTTGGAATCCACCAGATGATTGCTGAACGGGGCAGTTCCGAGAAAGTAGTGATGCATACCCACGTCACCGAACTTATCGCAATAACCCAGTGCAAAGAATTCTTTAACCCGAAAGCACTTAATAAAATAGTATGGGATATGCATCCCGAAACAATTATGTTTGTTCCTAAAGGGATAGGTTTTGTTCCGTATTTGCTTCCCGGATCATTGGATATTGCAAAGGAAACAATAATGGCATTGCAGAGCCACGACGTTGCTTTATGGGAAAAACATGGTGTTTTTGCGATTGGTAAAAATGTTGCCGATACTTTCGATCTGATCGATATACTGGCAAAATCAGCCCGGATCTATTTTTTATGCCGCTCGGCGGAAATTGTTCCTGAAGGATTTACAGAAGAGCAGTTAGAAGAATTAAAGAAGCTATCTGCAAATTTTTAGTTTGAAGATATGTTTGTTTTATCTCTTTAAGCTGTTTTTTATTTATCTGTTATGATGCAATATCACTAAAAAGTACAGAATCTGGCAGGCATATGAAGCTGTAACAGACAAAAGCTCTCATGAAAAATCCATTTACTTTTACAGCTCAGTTATAAATAGATAATTTATTTAAATTATTTAAACAAACTGCTCTTCTGCTCAAGCAATGACATATCTTCAGCAGTAAGGTTAAAACTCATTGCACCTGTGTTTTCCTTTGCATGCGATTCTTTGGTTGCGCCGGGAATAGCCACAACGGCATCGCCATGGAAATTGATTATCCAATTGAGTCCGATCTGCGATGTACTAACGCCATATTTAACAGAAAGCTCCTTTATAGTTGTTATCAAGGGTCTGCTCTTTTCAAGTGCGGCTGGTTTGAAAGATGAACTGTATTTTCGCATGCCTATGTTTTTCAACAAATCAGGATTTTCGTGGAACTTTCCGGTAACAAGCCCTTGTGCAAGGGGAGAGTACGCGATAATAGAAATGTCAAGTTCTTTTGCTGTTTGCAGAATTCCATTCGATTCTATACTTCGGTCGAGAAGGTTATACTTTACCTGGTTCGAAACCAGCTGGATATTATGCTTTTGCAGCGTTTCCCAAGCTGACCGCATTTTTGATGCTGAAAAATTGCTCACCCCAACATAGCGTATTTTTTGTGCTTTAACCAACTTTGCCATAGCTTCCATTTCAGCTTTTTCGCCTGAGAAACTCCATGGGTTGTGAACCTGGTAAAGATCGATGGGAAAGGGTGAAAGGGCTTCTATACGCTGATCGATGGTTTTGAGTATATTCCCGGCGGTGCGGAACATCGGCCACCATTTGGTAGCAATCATAATATCTCCAGGCTTTTTTCCATTTTCGCCCAATGCTTTGGCCAGCGCCCTCTCCGAAGCGCCGTTACCGTATACTTCTGCGGTATCGAACCAGTTGATTCCGCCTTCGAGGCTGATTTTAATAATACCATCTATGATAGTATCTTCAAGCGATGGCCAGAATTTCCCTGCCATGTTTTGCTTTTTGCTAAACTGCCAGGTGCCGAGGCCAATGGGTGTTATCATAAGGTCGGATTTTCCAAGAGGTCGGAGGGAAGCGATATTTTTCATAAAGAATTATTTAAATAGTTATAGTAAAGGTAAGATTTAAGTTTCATTCAAAATACCGTTATTAGGGCTAAATATTATTTTGATTAGCGGTGAAAAGAATGCGCGAGTTTTTATTTATTTTTTCTTATTCTTTTGATCAACAAAAAATACAAAGAACTAAATACTGAATCAATCTTTGAATTAACAAGAAAAAATATGGCATAAAAAAACCGGCTCGATGCCGGTTTTTAAATCTATAAAAATCTATTAGTGTTTGCTCAGATAATCCGCAACGCCTTTTGAAGTTGCTTTCATGCCATCATCGCCTTTGTGCCAGTTTGCAGGGCAAACTTCCCCGTTTTCTTCGAAGAACTGAAGCGCATCAACCATACGAAGTGTTTCGTCAACACTGCGGCCAAGTGGCATGTCGTTAACTACCTGGTGACGTACAATACCTTGTTTGTCAATCAGGAATAATCCGCGGTAAGCAACTGCTTCACCGTTGAATTCTACATAATCTTCATCTTCATCATATTCCCATTCGCCGGCAAGCACATCATAATTTTCGGAAATGGTTTTCGAAAGATCCGAAACCAGCGGGAAGGTCACGCCTTTGATACCGCCTGCATTTTTCTCGGTATTGAGCCATGCCCAATGCGAAAACTTACTGTCGACCGAGCAGCCAACAACCTGAACATTACGTTTTTCGAATTCAGCCAGTTTATCCTGAAATGCGATGATCTCGGTTGGACAAACAAAGGTAAAATCGAGGGGATAAAAGAAAAATACTACATGCTTCTTGCCGATATACTGAGCGAGTGAGAATTTCTCAACAAATTCGCCTCCGTTTATTACAGCATCTGCCTCAAACTGAGGCGCTTTTTTTCCTACTAAAACAGCCATTTTATTATTATTTATTGGTTTTAAAATTATTTCTGCAAAGGTAAACACATTTTGCCTGATTGATTGCGTTATATCAGGCATTAATTACAACTACTCAGATCATCATTTGTTCGGAACCCATAAAACTAAAATCTGATTCTGCGAAATTTCGGTTTATTATCTGTTGAAACACAACGAATTTGCTTATTTCAGCAATTCATTCACTATGTCTTCGGCAGAAATACCCTCTGCTTCCGCCTTATAATTTCGAACAATGCGATGGCGGAGTATGGCAGTTGCCACCGACTGTACATCGGCAATATCGGGTGAATATTTTCCGGTAACGGCAGCATGGCATTTAGCCCCGAGAATAAGGTACTGCGATGCCCGCGGGCCTGCACCCCATGTAAGATAGTTGTTCGCCCAGGCATGTGCCATAGGTGTGCCAGGTCTTGTTACCGAAGCCAGTTTAACTGCATATTGATACACATTATCCGCAACAGGAATCCGGCGGATCAGATCCTGGAAATATTTGATCTCTTCGGCAGTAAGTATTACGCTGAGCGTGGCCGAATGCATGGTAGTGGTATTTTTAACTACCTGTATTTCTTCGGCCATCGAAGGATATCCCAGCCAGATATTGAACATAAACCTGTCGAGCTGTGCCTCGGGTAAAGGATAGGTTCCTTCCTGTTCAATCGGATTTTGCGTGGCAAGCACAAAGAAAGGCTCGTCCAGTTTATGGCCTACCCCGGCAACGGTAACCACTTTTTCCTGCATGGCTTCGAGAAGTGCACTCTGCGTTTTGGGCGGGGTACGGTTAATCTCGTCGGCAAGTATGATATTGGCAAACACGGGGCCTCGGATAAAACGGAATTTCCGATCCTGATCCAGGATTTCGGTTCCGATAATATCGGAGGGCATGAGGTCGGGCGTAAACTGTATACGGCTGTAGGTAAGTCCGAGAACCTGTGAAAGTGTATTCACCATCAAGGTTTTAGCAAGGCCAGGAACTCCGACCAGTAAGGCATGACCTCTCGAAAAAATAGCAATCAGCAGATTTTTAACAACTTCATCCTGACCTACAATTACCTTACCGATTTCGGCACGCAAGGCGTTGTATTTAATTGAAAAGTTGTTGAGCGCTTCAGTATCAGACTTATATTGATTCATATTCGAGGTAGGTTGAGCCGGATCTGAGTCGTGATATGGTCGTCAGCCGGACGAGCGTGTTACTTTTCCGTAAAAGTCCATTTATATTTAAAATCGCAGGATTTAAATTTGTCGCCCAGACGGATATAAGCCGTTTTCGATTTGGTTTCAATCCATTTGGCTACCACTTTTGCTTTTTTATTATCGAGCGCCCATTCCTGTATTTTATTATAATCTTCCTTCATATTGGCCTTATGGGGTTCGGTGCGAAGCTGAAGGTATAATACTCTGTATGCCTGCGTACCGTCTTCGGTTGTATATGGAACACTGGCTGAAATTTCGCCTGGTTTCATTTTATCGATCACAAAAAACACTTTTGGGTCAAGCTCATCGGCTGCCAGGCGGGTATTGCCCGATGACTGGCTTTGCATCAAACCGCCGTTTACCTTGCCGGGATCATCGCTGTAAAGGAGGGCTGCTTTTGCAAAAGTAAGCGAATCATGCCTTACCAGATCTGCAATACTGTCGAGTTTGGCAGCTGCAACAACCAGGTCGTCGGGCGAAACTTTAGGAATGACAAGGATATGCCGAACATTTACAAAGTCGCCTTTGCGTTCGATAAGCTGCAAGAGGTGATACCCAAATTTCGTTTTGATAACTTCCGAAATATCACCTTTATTTTTCAGGTTAAATGCCGATGATTCGAATTCGGGAGCCATGGAGCCACGAGTGAACATACCTAGTTCGCCACCTTTGGCCGCCGATCCCGGATCTTCGGAATAGAGCACAGCCAGGGTCGAAAACTTTTCACCTTTCACAATTCTGGCTCTTAAAGCAGCCAGCTTATCACGGGCTTCCTTAAGTTGGGTGGGACCGACCACAGGCGTTTTTACAATTTGACCTATTTCGTATTCAGTCGGAATTATCGGAATGCTATCCGGCTTAAGATTATTAAAATATTCCTTTGTTTCGTTGGGAGTCATTTTTACGTTTTCCACAATAGCTGCCTGGGCTTGCTGCGAAAGAAGTTCAAGTCGTAACGGCTCACGGAGTTCATTTTTGAATTCTTCGAGCGATTTATCATAAAACTCCTCGAGTTTCTGCTGTGAGCCAAATTGCTGAATATAGTAACGCAGCCGCCTGTCGAGTTCGCTGTTCACCTGGTCGTCGCTTACCACAAGACTATCAATTTCAGCCTGGTAGACCAGGAGTTTCTGAAAAACCAGGTTTTCAAAGATCTCGCATTTCAGTGCAAACGGATCTCCTTTCATCCCTTGTGCCTTGGCCTGGGCAAATTGTGCTTCCACATCCGACCAATATACAGGGTGGCTTCCAACCAGGGCTTCTATCTCGTCAACTACTTTTTCATTCTGGGCTTTCGCCTGAAATACTGATACCATCAACACAACCAGTATCACCGGCATTAACATTCTCTTTATCATTCGCATAGGGGAATTACTTCTTGTATATTTCATATTTGTTTCGTTTCACAGCATCACTGATCAAATCTTCTTCCATTTGTTTAAGTAATTCTGCTTTCCTCTTGTTCAACAGTATGGTTCGTATATTTTCAATCTCAAAATTCAGAGGTGATACACTTTCCTTGCTTTTGTAAGCAGAGATTGCAACGTAATAATTTGTAGTCGAATCCTTAACCTCATAATATTTGTTCCGGCTCAGGAAATCCTCCTGATCGTCAACCGTAAGCGGGATTTTACGGGTAAGATCGGTAAATGACATCCAGGTGCCATTGTTGATATAGTAGTTTGCTCCGTTTTCCTGACAAAGGGTTTGAAGTTTCTCC
Organism: Bacteroidales bacterium; assembly: GCA_038237165.1. GTDB lineage: Bacteria > Bacteroidota > Bacteroidia > Bacteroidales > UBA4417 > UBA4417. Next base: position 12,678 of record JBBRYZ010000060.1, read on the forward strand.
TTGTCTGCCTCGCGGGTGCTGAGTAAAAGCGATTTTATCTTTGTTGCAACAGGTGAATTCTTGCTGAGAATTACATAACTTGCCAGAACAATGTTTTCCCTCAGGTGAAAATTATTTTCGTTTGCCTTATAATATTCCTCAATCTGAGCCTGAGGAACAACGGTATCAAGCTTTTGCTTTACCAATTCCGATTCATAGGCATAGACAATCAACGAATTGCGATACTGCTCAATCTGCTTTGTGAAATTGCGGTTTGTTTCGTCGAGGTTATCTTCAGCCTGTTTCAATAAAAGTTCCTGTCTTATCCAGTTGTTGATGTAGGCTGTAGTTATTTCAATACTGTCATTTACACTGGTTCCCGGTGGAATAACACCTTGTAAATCGTCACGGTAAAGGTTCTTGTCATATACACGTGCGACAGGTTTGCCCTGTTTGTTGCTTTTTTTAGGAAGCAAGTTACAGGAACTAAATCCGGCGGCCAGAACAGCAGAAATAAGCAGCAAACGTAGCATGTTCTATTATTGGGTTATGATTGTATTAAAAACTTCGCGGTTAACTATAACCGGGTATTTGGCACGCAATTCGGCTATCCATGCTTTCTCCAGGTAATTCTGGTATTCGGCAGTAATGGTTCCTCTTATTTCGCTGAGCAGCTTTGGCTCCGGAGCTACTACTTTGTGTACAACCACAATTGCATTTGCAGTATCTCCCTGAGAGATCAGTTTCGATATGCCGGGCTTCCATTCAACGCCATCAATAAGAGCATTATCCCCTTTAGCAAACTTGCTGTGAAGGATGGTTACTTTTTGAATGGAGTCGTGGTTGAATTTTGCCAGTATCTGCTCATCGCTTGCTCCCTTTTTCAACAACTTATTCAGACTTTTGACAATTGACAGATCCTTTATATTGAGAACAGAAGCATCAAGCCGCGTATCCCACATGTAGTTGCTTTTATTCTGATCGTAATATTGCTGCAGGCCAATTGTGTCTTTCACAGCTTTCGACCACACTTTTTTATCCGTAAGATCGAAGAGCAAAATCCCATCGTGGTATTCGCCGATAAGCGCTTTAAAATCAGGGTTTTCCGCTTCAAGCTGACTGTCGGCATATTGATTTATGGCATCATCAGCAAAAGTATTGTACTGCTGAGAAACAAAAGCTGTAATATTACGCTTTTGTCCGCGTTTCTGGGTGGCGGCAAGTTGTTTTGCAAAATCAGCCTGAGTATAGGTTTTGGTTCCTATGGTGAAAAGATTTTTATCAAGCCCGGCAGCCAGTTCAGGTTTCCAGCTTGCTTCAAAAATTGAATCAGTAACCGTCTTTGTCAGCTCGGCAAGAGCAGCGGGGTTTTGGGTAAAGCCATATTTTGCCTTAACTTTTACAACATAGGCTTCCTGAATATCTGCATTGCGGTCGCTGCGCGGTATCCGTTGTTTAATTTCTTCTTTCTCTTCGTCGAAACTGCCGATTGGCTTGCGATCGACAAGTTTGATAATATGCCAGCCATACATGGTTTGGAAAGGTTCCGAATAATCTCCTTTTTCCTTCAGCTTCTGAATATTCAGGGTGAAATCAGGCAAAAGCCTGTTAACACCGAACCAGGGTAAAATGCCGCCTTTGGAGGATGTGGATAAATCGTCGGAGAATTTCCTGGCAACATCGCCGAAATCACTGCCTCCTTTTAACAATTTATAAGCCAGGTTGGCCGAATCGGAAACTTTGAGCGAATCATCGAGCGATGCTTTGGGCGGATATACAAGGATTATGTGGGCAAGCTGAATTTTACCCATTGCAGGAGATTTTGCGGTAACTTTTATTAAATGGTATCCAAAATCGGTACGCACCGGCATGGTTACTTCGTTCAATTTTGCATTAAATGCTGCTGCTTCGAATGGATAAACCATATCGAAAGCTGTAAAAAATCCCAGGTCGCCGCGGTTGCCTTTAATTTTTCGTCCTTCAGCTTCACGGTCTTTTGCTGAAGGGTCTTCGGAACCATCAGCGGCTACTTTGCCAAAATCTTCTCCTTTTACAATTCGCTTGCGCAAAAGCATAATCTTATTCCAGGCAGCCAGTGTGTCAGCGGCTGATGCAAGCTTGTCGAGGCGAATAAGTATGTGGCTGGCACGCACATCGAACTGCATGTGATCATAAGCTTCACGGATCATTTTTTCGCTTTCAGCATTGTCGGCGAGGTACGGCGCTGCCAATTGCTTGCGATAGCCCGAGAGCTCATCACGGAACGATTTTACCGTATCCATTCCCAATGCTTCAGCTTCGGTAACTTTTAAGCGGAAATTGATATACAGGTCAAGGTATTCCTCAAGCGCTTTTTTATCAGGTTTTTCGCTTTTGATATTATTCTTTTCGAATACTTTAATGAATTCATTCTTAGTGATTTTTTCGTTGGCAATCTGAAGCAGGAGCGGATCAGAAGCCTGGCTGAAAACTGATAGTGCGAAAATGCCAAATAAAAGTGTCAATGAAGCATTCAAAAGTTTACGTTTCATAATTGTTCTGAAATTATTGTTTGAACAGCTGAGGAATTAAGCCTGTTGAAGGGGTTAGGATTTTGGGATTAGTAACTTATCTGGTACATTCGTGTATTTTTTGGTAGGATATTTCAAATGAGTTTTAAAAATATCGAATAATGAACAAGGAATAATGAAGTTCGAAGTTATGAAGATATAGAATTAGCAAAGGTATCTTCATTATTATTATTATTATTATTCAATTCCATTATTCGGGTTTTTACTTCATTATTCGATATTCATTATTCAAATTTTTTTTGGTTATGGCTTGTCCGGGTTAGGTTTTAGGGAAAGTCCGATATTGGCTAAATTAACGGCTATAGTTGGGTGCTTCGCGGGTAATGGTAATGTCGTGCGGATGGCTTTCGATTACTCCGGAAGCTGTGATCTTTATAAATTTTGCTTTCTGCAGACTTTCGATATTTGCTGAACCAGTGTAACCCATACCGGCACGCAGTCCGCCAATCATCTGGTGAATTACCTCAGAAAGTGCACCTTTAAACGGAACTCTTCCAACAATGCCCTCGGGTACCAGTTTCTGAATATCATCTTCCGCATCCTGGAAATAACGGTCTTTGGAGCCTTTCTGCATTGCTTCGATGGAACCCATTCCACGGTAGGATTTAAATTTGCGGCCTTCGTAAATAATGGTTTCGCCGGGCGATTCTTCGACACCGGCAAACAATGAGCCTGCCATAATGCTATAAGCTCCGGCTGCAATGGCTTTCACAATGTCGCCGGTATAACGTATTCCACCATCGGCAATCACGGGTATGCCCGAACCTCGTAATTCCTTAGCTACGACATAAATGGCCGAAAGCTGCGGAATGCCAATGCCTGCAATTACACGGGTTGTACAAATTGACCCGGGTCCAATTCCAACTTTTACACCGTCGGCGCCGGCATTTACCAGGGCACGGGCAGCTTCAGCAGTGGCGATGTTGCCAACTACGATCTGCAGGTCGGGGAAATGTTTTTTTACGAGGCGTGTCGTGTCAATAACTCCCTTTGAATGACCGTGGGCAGTATCAATTACAACGGCATCAACACCATTTTTTACAAGTTCGGTAACACGTTCGAGTACATCAGCCGTAACGCCAACACCGGCGGCAACACGTAACCTTCCAAACTCATCCTTGCAAGCATTTGGCCGCGCTTTTATCTTACTGATATCTTTATAGGTTATAAGTCCTACAAGCCTATACTCATCATCTACAACCGGTAATTTTTCAATTTTATATTCCTGAAGTATATCCGAAGCCTGGTCAAGATTAGTAGAGGCATTGGTTGTGATGAGGTTTTCGCGGGTCATAATTTCGGCTAAAGGCCTCTTTGGGTTACGCTCAAAACGAAGATCACGGTTGGTAATTATACCTACCAGTTTCCCATGGGCATTCACAACCGGAATTCCTCCAATTTTGTTTTCGCTCATAATTTTGAGGGCATCTTCCACCAATGCATCTTCCAACAAGGTGATGGGATCGGTGATCATACCGCTTTCCGAACGTTTAACGCGTCTCACTTCAGCAGCCTGATCGGAGATGCTCATATTTTTGTGCAGTACGCCAATTCCTCCTTCCTGGGCAATGGCAATAGCCATGGTCGAATCAGTAACGGTATCCATTGCCGCGGATACAATAGGTATATTGATTTTTATTTTTCTCGAAAACCAGGAAGAGGTATCTACATCGCGTGGAAGCACTTCGGAATATGCAGGAATGAGCAGGACATCATCGTATGTGAGGCCATCGCCTGCAAACTTTTCATCATCAATGAACATAGCCTTTTTTTTGAATGTGCAAATTTACTAATTTTAATGGAAGTCCTTGTTAAAAAATCTTAAGGTTTTGACCAATGGCAAATAATTGGAAATCAATATTTTTATAGCATTGTACATATCAGAGGGGATACCTTAACTACATAATATTCAGGATAAACCGGAAAATCCTCTGGTGAAGAATCATAAATACTAACAGCTATTCAAACGGCCCCATATCAAATGGCAGGAAGCAGTGAGTTATGAGAAATGAAAATCAAATTTATTTGAAAACGTAACGGTTGCGAAATCAATCAGGAAAACACTAGCGTATGAGCGTTGCTGTTCCACGTTTTGAATACTCTTTGCCATCCATAGATTTGTATTTCAGAAAATAGGAATATAAACCAATGGGCGCCATCTGGCCGTTAATAGTTCCATCCCATCCGGTTTGCATATCGTTAGTTTCGAATATCTGCTGACCCCAACGGCTGAACATAATCATTTTAAAACTCAGAGGATCAACAAATAATGGTTTTGGCACCGGCCTGAATAATTTATTATCACTATCAGGATTAAAAGCATTTGGCATAAACAAAACAGGCACTTTTATAATACAGAAAGTATTTGATTTAGATATGGCGGGAGATGATGTTTCATTAGCAACTATCCAATAGCAAACAGCTTTTGACGGATCAACTCCTGTTAATAAATCAGTGAATGTATTGGTTGCAGGGGGCAGCTGACTTATCATTTCAATGGATGAAGTCATGCCATCCAGAATGCGGTAAATCTTATAGCTTTCAACCCCCTGATTCCAGGTTTCGTAGCTGTTCCAGGTTATTGTGTTTTGAGTCGGCTGTGAAGTACCTTGTAAAAAGATGGATCTGGAAGTGTTGGAAGAATAAGTTTTGCCTCCGCAATCGTCGTATACCAATAATCTGTAGTAATAACTCTGCTTATGAACATCAGCCGTAGTATCTCTAAGATAATAAGATGTTGGCAGGTAGTTGGTTCCTGAACTTTGCAATGAGTCAACAGGCCGGAAACCCGATGTGCCATTATCCGATCGTTCGAGTACTATCTTTTGAACTGTATTTGGCGGCGAAAGATTATAGCTAACCCATATATAGCTATCGGCTTCAACCGTTACCATTGGAATATATACATCTGGTATAAGAGCAGCGGTGTACTGCCATACAAATTGGCATGAGGATGAAGTATATAGGCCATTTTTACTGTATGCATTAATACAGTACGTATAAGTATGTCCATTAACTAAATCGGAGTTATTAACATAAGATGTGTCCTGTGAGTTCTTTGAGTGATACTTTACAGATGGCCCGGCTGGGTCGTCCCTGCATATGGTATATCCTCCTAAGCCACCTGGCATTGATTTGTATGAATTCCAGGATATTCGGGCTACCCGGTCGCAGTTGGCGGGTTGCTTAACAATAAGTTTAATGGTTTGCACTAATGAATCATAATTCGGGGCGCTCCTGTTGCCACAGCCGTCAATCGTTACAATGATGTATTTGAATACATTGTCGCAAACATTTGAGGCTTTATCCGTAAAGGCGGCAGAGTCAGCTGATGCATTGCCAGTAACCGGCCATGAAAAACCATTATAGCGTCCAATTTCATAGGTTGAAATTGCATCATTTGTAATCTTATTCCAGGTTAGCCTAGGATAAAATCCACCCGGAGTATTTACAAGGTTGACCATTAAGTGTTTCACATTGGCCGGGGAAGTAAGATCTGATAAAAGAACACTTTTTGTCAAAGAGGTGGCATCATCTGTTCCTACAGGAGATGTATATTGTACCCGGTATTCGAAATTGGTTATTCCACAGTAAGGAAATGAAATGGTATCAATATATTCCATTGGCGCGTTAAATGGAAGCTGTTTGATTTCGCTCCATGGCGATGAAGGATTCTTTCGTTCAATATGAAAGGTTCCTTGGGTTGGAAGTGGTAAGGCAGTCCAACTTATAAGAGCAAAATTCGCAGTCGGGCTTGGCAGAACCTGGAGGTCGATTACCGGAGGGGCAAATTTCGGATCCGGGTTTACGGAGCATTCATAATCCGGTTTTAAATCAATGCCAGGAAAATAGGGTTGCAAAACAGTGCTGCTGTCAGTTCTGAAATCAAGATTATTATTAACAGCAAAAGCAGGCAAAATCGCTAAATGCAATGAAAATACAATCAACAATAGCAAAAGTCGAAGCATAATAATACCTGATTTCAAATTTGTTGTTTTCATGCGTGAACAAAACAAATTTAGTAATTAATTATTGAGTAACCATTCAGCTCATATACAATCCATTTTTACACAGATTTTGCAAATTTGCACAGATTCCAAACTACTTTCAGCAAATTCCAAAATATAACCAGAACTCAGGCATTTTATTAATCTGTGTAATCTGCGTAATCTGCGGATCGTATTCATCCCTTATAATACCGATATTGTGTCGACCGGATTAATTAGTTGCAATATTCGCAGGTCCGACAACCAGCGTAAACAAATTACCAGGATTCAGGTATTTGATTGCCAGATCCTGAAGTTGTTTTGCATTGATGTGTTGCACTGTATCCATCAATTCCTCAAAATGAGTTATATCCAGATTGTCTTCAATGAGTTCGCGATACAGGTCGGCTTGTGCAAAAGGCCCGTCAACAGCACGCAGCATTTCGCCCGACAAATAACTGCGTACCAGCGAAAGCTCACTTTCCTGCACCGGCTCATTACATAAACGGCTGAGTTCTGAGTTTATTTCGTGAAGGGCTTCCTTTGTTACTCCGGCGCCAACTTCACCGGAAATCACGAAATATCCGCCTTCGCGCAATGGCACTACCGAAGAGCCTATTCCATAGGTGTATCCTTTATCTTCCCTAAGGTTGTTCATCAGTCTCGAACCAAAATATCCGCCAAGTATTGCATTAAGCACCTTCATCCCTGCAAAATCCGGATGACTTCGGTTGAACATCAGTCCGCCAATGCGGATAGCCGATTGCATGGCGCCTTCTTTTACAATAAAATGGTTCTTCTCAACTGCTTTCGAAGGTAAAATCTGCCGCCTCAGGCTGGTTGTTCCGCTCCAGTCGTTACCTCCAAAATGCGTTTCAAGGTCTTTGCTGAAATTTGGTTTTATGCGGCCGGCAACAATAATGGTGCAATTATTCGAATGGTATTGGAATTTGTGAAAATCCGTAAGATCTGAGCTGCTTACCCTGTTTATATCATTGGGCTCGATATACATTCCATAAGGATGGTGGTTGCCGAAAATGATGGAATTAAAATGAGTGCGGGCCAGGAAATTTACTTTCTGGCGGTTCACTTCGAGCATCTGCAGCTGTTTTCTGGCAAGCACGGAATATTCATCAGCCGGGAAAATCGGATTTTTTACAATCTCGCTCAGCAAAGGCAGCGTGTTATCCAGGTGTTTATTGAGCGAATATAAGGTCACATAAGCATTGTCGCGCTCGGTTGTATTTTCAAAATGAGCGCCAAAATAGTCGAGCGATTCCGAGAGTTTCTGAGCCGTATAATTCCGGGTGCCTTCGCGCAGCATAAGATTGGTAGCCATAGCGGTAAAAGGCTTTTTCTGAAACCAGCTTCCGGCAGCAAATACCAGTTCGATAGAAATTACATCCTGTGTGCCTGAATTGAACTGGTAAACTTTTATCCCGTTACTCAGCTGGTATATTTTGGGCTGCGGGAAATTTATATGTCCCGGAGGCTGAATGGCAGGCTGGAGATTACGGTTAGGAGCTGTGATCATCGGTAATTTTGTAAAGATTTGTTTCTTGAAATACTGAGAGTAGTGAGTAGTAAGTCGTGAATATTGAGTAGTGAGTGGTGAGTTTGGGATTTGAAGTTTGAGGCTTGGTATTTTACTTCTTTATTGAAGTTCTTTATTTCGATTTTTTGCAAAATAATATAGTGTTGAACAATTTTCAGGTCTGAAGATCTTCCTGGCTTCAGCAATTACATCGGAAGTTGTAACTGAAGCGTACCTGTTAATCAGGTCATTAGCAATTGACGCATCACCGAGTAGTTCGTAATAAGCAAGATTCATAGCTTTGTCTAGCACCCGCATCTCGCTGAATTCCATCATAGCCTCAATCCTGTTTTTTACTTTCTGCAATTCGCTTTCTTCAATCAAATCGTTACAGATTTTATCAATCTCAAGTTGCAAGGCATTTTCGGCATCAACCATTTTAACGCCTTTCACCAATTTGCCGGTAATTATAAACAAACCGGCTTCGATGTCTCCCGAGATAAAAGCGTTGATATCTGTGAATAAACGCAGCTTTTTTACCAATTGCTGGTTTAATCGTCCCGACTGGCCTGCTGAAAGTATATCAGATAAAAGATCGGTGGCAAAAAATCCCGCATCCGCACGGCTGCACATATGCCAGGCTTTATAAACTGAGTCATAAGGAACATCGCGTTCAACAGAAAGTGATCTGGCCTCAGTCTGTTCCGGTTCAACCGGCAAGTGCCGCGGGTTTATTTTTCCTTTTTTGATAGGACCAAACCATTTCTCTGTAAGTGTACGGATATTCTCAGTTTCAACATTCCCGGCAATTACCATGATAGCATTGCATGGATTATAAAAGCGCTCATAAAATTCACGGACCTCGTTCATGCCCGCCTGTTCAATATGCGAAGGAGCTATGCCTATGGTTGCCCATTGGTAAGGATGCACTTTGTATGCCAGCGGCCGAAGCAAAAGCCATACATCGCCGTAAGGCTGATTAAGATAGTTTTGCCTGAATTCTTCAACCACCACATTGCGCTGAACATCAAAGCTTTTGGCAGAAAATGCAAGATTAAGCATTCGGTCCGACTCCAGCCAGAAAGCGGTTTCGAGGTTATGCCCGGGAATAGTGAGGTAGTAATTGGTGAAATCGTTATTGGTAAAGGCATTGTTTTCGCCTCCAACTCTTTCGAGGGGTTCATCATAACGTGGAATATTCTGCGAACCGCCAAACATAAGATGCTCAAACAAATGAGCAAAACCGGTACGTTCGGGATTCTCATCGCGTGACCCTACATTGTACAAAATGTTCATTGCAACTATTGGCGTGCTTTCGTCGCGGTGAACGATCACACGCAATCCATTATCAAGCGTAAAACGGTTAAACTCAGTCATGATGGTAATTTGAGTAAATCGGCAATCCGGCAAACCGGGAACTAAATCCGGAAATACTGCTTTTCCCTTCATGTATTGCCAATACTGCCTGGTATTGTTATTGCGTGCCGCAAAGGTAACATAAAATAGCGGATGATTTTTTCAATTGATGACTGATCGAACTCACAGATCACAAATTTTAACCAAAATCAAATGATTAACAGAATCTGATTTGAATTAGGACATAAAGTAGATATGAATATGATTGAAAACCAATATTTAATTGAAAACCAGTATAATGCTTTGGTCGAACAAAAGACTACTGTGCAGATAAGAAGAAAAAAGTCTGTTTTGTACCGGGTGTAGGGTTAAAAAATTATCATCTCCCGACTGGCGGAGAGCGTTACATCGCGACAACTGTATGACCTTTGAAAGTGAAAAACGAAAAGTGAAAAACGAATAATGAAGGATATTACACAGCTGTATGGCCATAGTTTGACAACCTTATGGCCACCTTATGATCATTGAACTCACCTTAACTATTTCCCATTAACTATTTTCTCATAACCTAAGTTAAAAGGCGCTATCTTTGCATCCTTTAAGAACAATCAGGGGCTGACCGGTTTTGACAGCAAGGACAGTGGGATTGTAAGCATGCCGGGACTTTGTGTGAATGGCCCGCTAAAACCAAATGCTCGCGCCAAATAAATGGCAACAATTACGATTACGCATTAGCCGCTTAATCACAGTATTAACCTGCTAATTGTCCTCCGGGAAGCCTCGCCATCCGGCGTCCCGATCCAGGGCATCGAAAAGGGAAGGATAAGGTTGCCG
>JBBRYZ010000061.1:0-22548 GCA_038237165.1 Bacteroidales bacterium
AAACATAGCCTTCAGGCCATCGCATGCCTATAATATAAAGCCAACAGGCATTCTCGTCAGGGAATTGAGCAAGAAACTCCTGAAAATCCTTCGGGTAATTTTCTTCGATCGTCATGCTACAGATATATCAATTTCCCAACTTGCTTGTTGTGGATAAGCAGTTTTTCTTATTTCCATCATTCTCATTTTCTTCCTTCCTCAAAACATTCGGGCACAATTTGTTAAAGGAGCCGATATCGGCTGGCTTCAGCAAATGGAAGCAACAGGATATAAATTCTATAACAGCAGCGGCATTGAGCAGGATTGCATGCAGATTTTAAAAGACAAAGGAATCAATTCGGTTCGCTTCAGGGTATTTGTAAATCCTTCCACTAATAAAACCGATTGCCATTGCAGTAAAAAGGAAGTGGCACAGATGGCTCTGCGGGCAAAAAACATGGGAATGCGTGTTATGATCGATTTTCATTACAGCGATTCCTGGGCCGATCCCGGCAAACAAACCAAACCGCTGGCATGGGCAAATCATACATTTTCTCAGTTATTGACGGATGTTTATAATCATACATATGACGTTTTAGATACCCTTAAATCCATTGGTGCAACTCCCGAATGGGTGCAGATTGGGAATGAAATTGCCGGTGGAATGCTTTGGCCAGACGGCAAGACATGGTTCTTAGATGGAAGTCCGCCAAATTGGTTGCAACTGTCGAAGTTGTTAAATAAAGGATATGATGCAACAAAGGCGGTCGATAATTCAATAAAAGTTATAATTCATCTCGAATCAGGAAGTGATAACGGTAAATTTCGTTGGTTTTTTGATAATGCTAAAAATAACAATGTGAATTATGATATAATCGGAGCATCCTATTATCCGTATTGGGATAAAGTCGATTATACTGCAAATATTGATGCGTTAGGAACAAATTTAAATGATATGGCATCCAGGTATGGCAAGGAAGTAATGGTCGTTGAAACAGGCGGCCTTTTCGACCAGGTTCAGAACACGTATGATATGCTGGTGGCTGTTATCCGGAAAGTGAATGCGGTTCCAAACCATAAAGGGCTTGGTGTAATGTATTGGGAACCTGAAGGCGAAAAATCATGGAGCGGTTATTCCCTATGCTGCTGGAATTCCAATGGAAGGCCAACAGCCGCTTTGGATGCTTTTTTAATCGATCCATCACTTGGAGTAAATACAATCTACAGCAAATCGCTGTTTTCTGTATATCCAAACCCCAGTTCAGATGGGGTTTTGAATATTGATTTTAATGGTTTTAATGGAAAAACGGTAGTGAAGGTAATCGGTACCGATGGTAAAATTGTGATTGAGCAAACTTTTATCAATCAATCAATAGCGATGCTTGATGTGAGCTTTCTGCATGGAATTTACGTTTTGAATATTTCAGATAAGAATCATCAAAGCAATCAGAAAATAGTGATAGAGTAAAACAGAAATATTATGTAAATGAAATGACCAATCGTAACCTATTGCTTTCACGAAACCCGTATAAATTTATTTTTTATTAAACATCTTATATTCTTCGATACCGCAATTTTCAGCCTTGCTATTCCGGCAATGTCCTTTTCGTAACGAAATTTTTATGCCACCATAGAAATCGAGACCGGTAAAATCCTTGAAATGGAAAAAGCCACTTATTTTTTCGGTACCAATAAAAAAGCCAAGATAACGCGCACTCAATCCTATCCTGGGTTCATATAAATCGTAAAGTGTAATTGGCAGACTGGCTTCAAACCTGGCTGTTTCGTAACGGGGAGTCAGTCCAATTATGGTTGGACGCCTGATTCCTGATTTTGAAAACTGAAGCGGGGTAACAAGTGTTCCGTTTAAATACCAGTTGTTTTTAATATTAACATCGGCCTGTATGCTGAGTGCAGTCGGCAAGGCAATATCTATTTCATTTCCCTGAACAAGGCTGGTATGGTTTCCATAAAACATATCGCTTAAGGTATCTGTCAGATTTCTAATCGTTGAAAAATTGTACACACTCATTTGCGCCCAGTTACCTGAAACATTATTAAAAACAAGCTTTTCGGCATTATTATTAAACCGTATTCTGCCAATATCGAGTATGGATACGCCTATTTTATACTTGTAAGGCGTGTAACCCTGAGCACAAAGTTTACCTGCTCCTTCATTTTGAACATCATCCTTTTTTTTCTCATAAATCACACCAATATCAAAACCAACACCTTTTCCTCTGAAACCTGGATTACTCAAATATTCATTGGTTTCGTAATTCAGAGGTAAGGAATATCCGAATTCTCCATTAAAATTATTAACTCGAAGCGTATCACTATCGAGATAGCTATAATCTTCAGTATCGCCGTACATATATGCACCGGCATAGCCTTTAAGCGCTTTTACAGTTATTCCTCCGGCCCAGTAATCGGATGATTGCTGACTTATTACGTACGAATAATTGAATCCATATTCGGCCCAGGCTAATTCAGCATTATAAATATTGCGGGTGTGGTTATAATTGATGTTATTCTGCAAAGGGGAATCCATATGTTCAAATGCAAATTTTGCTATATCGTAAGGCACATTCCTGGTTGACATAACGGCACGCGCGGCTGTAACAAATCCAAAAGAACTGCGGCCTACTGTTACGGCAACTGAAGGTCCCAGAAGACGCTCATTGGAATACGCATTTTTATCTTTAGTGTTATAATAGTCATATGCAATCAGGTTGTTATCTGTTCCATGAGTCGGAAACTGAGGATTCTTGCTGAAGAACCGCCTGAAACGATATTCATCTTTTGCCAGGTAGATATAGTTATTTTCAAAAAAAACATCTCCGGCAAGAATATTTATGTCCAGGTAATAAGGAGAAGTTACTGTAACAGCCGGGTTAATAATGGAACCGGTTATCCCCGCACGACTGCTATTTACAATACCAAGCATCTCCTGGGCAGGAAGTGTTGTGGTTAATAGCATCAGCAAAAGAATGACGAGAGCGTTAATCAAGTTCATCTGAACACCATGGAAGCAGGATTTAGAAACTATAGTCAAAGCAATGAGATAACAGGTTATACAGCAAAACTAACGAATAAAATCTTTGATTATTACATAGTAATTTGAAGGATTCCGTAAAATAAATTACCACATTGACATATTTGCAAGGCTATGTGAAAATAATGAGATATTTTTGCGCTTCAAAAAAATAGTTAAGCCAATATGAATAGTACAATGAAATCAATCCTCTGGTGGGTATTTGCAGTTGTTTTTACACTTGCAATGGCTCGCTACCAAAAAGTTACAGGTCCTACTTATCCAATTTCCGGAAAGACAACACTGAATAGCAAGGAGTATAAATATTCATTAATCCGGTCGGCCGAAAATGATCATGACGCTGAAATAGCACTGAATATACCAGACACTTCCATAAGAGGAACTATCACATATAAGCGGTTTAAAAGTGATGATGCTTTAAGTACAGTTCCTCTGTTGCGCCGAAATGACACCTTGTATTATATGATGCCAATGCAACCTGCAGCCGGGAAAATGATGTACAAAATTGAGCTTCAAAGTAAAAACGAAAAAGTAGAACTTAGTGCTAAAAACGATGAATTCGTCGTGATGCGTTTTAAAGGCGCCGTTCCTCTCTATATTCTGATTCCACATATACTTATGATGTTCCTCGGGCTGCTTTTCAGCACACGTACCGCCATCGAAGCATTAATAAGCGGGGCAAGAACCTACAAACTCGCTTTATGGACCCTGGGATTCCTGATTATTGGCGGACTGATACTTGGTCCTGTTGTTCAGAAATACGCCTTTGGAGCTTACTGGACAGGCTGGCCATTCGGACACGATCTTACCGACAATAAAACGTTGATTATGGTATTGGCCTGGGTTTTTGCAATTTTCAAACTTCGCAAGGATCCAAAAAATAAATTATGGCCTGTGGTGGCTGCCGTAATGGTTCTGGTGGTTTACCTGATTCCTCATAGTGTTCTTGGTTCGGAAATTGACCATACGAAAACACCGAAGCTATAATAAGTTATGATAATTACGATCATCATTATTGCGATCACGGCTATAGTTTCGGTTTTAGCATTCAGTAACCATGAACTTTTCCGAAAGCTGGCTTTTAATGCTTATGATATAAAGCATTTCAAAAATAGCTACCGGTTTTTATCATATGCCCTCATCCATGCTGATTGGATACATCTGCTTGTGAACATGATGGTTTTATTTTCCTTCGGCCGGATTGTAGAAACCTATTATGGATTGTATTTTGGGTTAAAAGGCTCATTGTATTACCTGTTGCTTTACGTGGGAGGAGCGGCATTGTCAACGCTGCCAGCCTATGGAAAACATAAAGATGATTACAGCTATACGGCGGTCGGAGCTTCGGGCGCGGTTTCGGCAGTGCTGTTTGCCAGTATTGTATTTATGCCACTTGGTAAAATAACAATTTTTCCTATTCCTATAGGCATACCGGCAATTCTCTTTGGCCCGCTTTTCCTGGTTTATTCAGCGTATATGAATAAGAAAAATATTGATAATGTGGGACACGATGCGCATTTCTGGGGCGCCATTTTTGGTGTGGTTTTCACGGTTGTATTGAAACCGGCGCTAATAGTAAGTATGTACACAACGCTGTTGGGTGCCTTTTAAAATTAAGATGTAGCAGATTTTCCCCTTATACTTCCTAATTCATCGTCGGGTCGGATGGATAATTGATCCATGGCGCATAATCTTCACCAAGGGTCAAAACAATATTCTTCCACAAACCTGTCGGCCTTGCCCCGAACACATAACGGTTTTTTCCATCCAGCACAATCCACGAATTTTCTTCCATTTCGCGGTCAAGCTGTTTCGGCTCCCAGCCCGAATAACCGGCAAAAAACCGGATATCTTTTTCGGTCAGTTTTCCTGAAGAGATCAATTTCCTGATTTCATTCAAATCACCACCCCAATAAACGCCTTCTACAATTTTAAGGCTATCTTTTATAAGTTCACCTTTCGAATGCACATAAAAAAGATTATCAACATGCACCGGGCCACCCAGGTACAGATCAGCATCAAATGAACCGAATGCAGGTGTAACTTTGCTAAGCCTGATATTTGCCGGTTTATTAACAATAAATCCAAAACTACCCTCATCTCCGTGTTCGGCAAGCATTACCACAGACCTGCCGAAAAACCTGTCGTGGAGCGAGGGCTGGCTAATGAGAATACGACCACCAGCCGGATTTTGATCGGGTATAATCATATTTTATTTTTTTGAATTATAAAGTCAGGTCTTAAAGATGAACTTATTACCTGTATTGAAAGTAACGTAAAACTTTTCCCTAGATTGTGTGATTGTTCTATCTTTGACGGTTCAATATGTTTCGAATCCTTTAGTTTCCATCAGTAGCTATGGTCATCAAACCTAAAAATCCAATAGGACAGAAAAAGTTTATCCAACTCCGGGAAGAATATCCTTTTATGGAATTTTCCGGTTTCGAAGCCAACGTTGATTCTGCCGGGTTGCATGTTAAATATAACTTTAATCTTGCAGATAAGTTCATCTTCAATCCAGGATTCAGTATTCCAAGAAAGAGATTTTATACCCATTTCCCAACAGCTGAATCATTAGAAACCCCGCTTTTTCAGAATCTTATCTTCCAGATCGGCATGATTGAACTGATAAGTTACTGGAAAGCTACTTGTTCGCCAAAGGTTATTATTAAAGGACAAAAACTAACTGCTGACCAGGTTTTATGGTGGAAAAACGTCTATTACCATGGCCTCGGCGAATTCTTTTATACCAACGAAATAAAGAATTCGGCAAAAGATTTTATGATTATCGAATCCAATGGCGAAACTATTTCAAGTCAATCTATAAGTCTCGACGAAACTGTAATTGTTCCAATTGGCGGTGGAAAAGATTCGGTGGTTACATTGGAACTACTTTCGAAAACCGCTCAAATCCGTCCTTTTATTATGAATCCCAGGGGAGCCACGCTCGAATGTGTGCGCGTAGCCGGATTTGGAAACGA
This sequence comes from Bacteroidales bacterium, assembly GCA_038237165.1. GTDB lineage: Bacteria > Bacteroidota > Bacteroidia > Bacteroidales > UBA4417 > UBA4417. The sequence goes on from JBBRYZ010000061.1 coordinate 6,016, forward strand.
AGGATTTATTGAAGTCAACCGTCGGCTTGATCCACTTTTGCTGGAATTAAATAAGCAGGGGTTTCCAAACGGGCATACTCCATTCTCAGCCATGCTTGCTTTTTACAGCCTTCTGGTATCGGCTATTTCGGGACACAGGCACATAGCGCTTTCCAACGAATCAAGCGCCAACGAGCCAACTATTCCGGGCACAGATGTTAATCATCAATACTCGAAGTCGTTTGCTTTTGAAGCGGATTTGAGGGCGTATGTCAGGGAATATATTTCGGAAGATTTTAATTATTTCAGTTTTCTGCGGCCATTGAATGAACTTCAGATAGCGCGGATTTTTGCAGAACAGGTAAAATATTACCCGGTTTTTAAAAGTTGCAATGCAGGCAGCAAAACGGATATCTGGTGCTGCAACTGTTCGAAATGTCTATTTGCTTTTACCATACTCAGCCCGTTTATACCTACCATTGAACTGGTTCACATTTTTGGAAAAAACCTTTTCGAACTTCCGCAAATGCTGGGATACCTGAAAGAACTTACCGGGATTGCCGATGTAAAACCGTTCGAATGTGTGGGCACTGTAGATGAGGTGAATGCGGCGCTGCACATGTATATTGCCAGACACAAACATGAAAAATTGCCACTATTGATTGATTATTACAGCAATACCACAAATTTTTTGCCTGATAATCCGAAAATTATAAACACCATATTGAATGAATTTAACGATGATCATTTCCTGAAACCTGAATTTTTGGAAGTCATTAAACAAAAATTAAAATGGAAGAACTGATAAAAACCCTTCTAGCGAATAAGAGCCTGGCATTGCTGGGTTTCGGCCGCGAAGGGCGATCGACATACCACCTGGTTCGAAAGATTTTACCGCAAAAAACAATTACCATCATTGACGAAAATGAAGCATTCAGAAATGACGAAATTCTTAAGAACGACCCAAATCTGAGTTTTATTACCGGCAAAGGATGCATGCAATATATTGATGATTTTGATTTGGCCATTAAATCGCCGGGAATAGCATCCAATACTTTACCAAAAGAACTGAAAAGAGTCAACCTTTCGTCACAAACCGATATTTTCCTGCAATGTTATGGACAGCAGGCTATCGGCATAACCGGAACAAAAGGGAAAAGCACCACTTCGAGTCTTATTTATCATATCCTGAAAAATGCCGGCAGAAATGCGCTCCTGGTTGGAAATATTGGAATTCCACCCTTTGATTGTATCGAAGACATCAGACCTGATTCCATTATCGTTATGGAACTTTCGTCTCACCAGCTCGAATACATTTCGCATTCTCCGCATATTGCGTTATTTCTCAACCTTTTTCAGGAACATCTTGATCATTATTATTCCTATGAAGATTATCAGTTGGCCAAATTCAATATTGGAAAATTCCAGGGCGCCAATGATTATTTTATCTACAATAAAGATAACGAAACACTGGAAAATCTACTTGAAAGATCAGGGAAACAAGCACATCAGGCCCTTGTCTTCTCCCTTAAACCCGGAACAGAAGCTGAAATAACGATCAACAATCAATGGGTTGAGCTGATTTCGGGGAATGAAGTTGTGAAATTATACAACAGCAGTGAAGGTCAGCCACTTAAAGGGCATCATAACCTGTATAATATTATGGCTGCTGCCGCTGCGTGCTACCTGAGTGGTGTAAGTCCGGAAAAAATCGGGGGTCGAATCAGATCATTTAACGGGCTGGAACACCGCATCGAACTGGTGGGAAATTACGGTGGAAAAGTTTGGTATAACGATTCAATCGCTACCATTCCCGAAGCAACCATCGAAGCTATAAAAACACTTCAGACTGTTGACACCGTTATTCTCGGCGGATTCGACAGGGGAATTGAATATGATATTCTGTATCCATTTTTAGCAACTTCCTTTGTTTCCAACGTTATTTTTGTGGGAGAAGCAGGTGCCCGTATGAAGAAAGAATTCGGAGAATTTGGCACAAATTCAAAACATTTATTTACTGCCAGCGATTATAAACAAGTGGTAAGCATTGCAAATGAAGTTACCGAACAGGGAAAGATCTGCCTGTTATCGCCGGCTGCTGCCAGTTATGATATGTTCAAAAATTTTGAGGAGCGCGGAAATACCTTCAAAAAAAATGTGAGAGACCTTGGCCCCTCACATTCATAATATCAGCTTGCGCAAAAATTAATTACTCAGCAGCGTCGGCAGCCTTTGCTTTGCTGACGGCTTTTTTTACAGCTTTTACAGGAGCTTCTGTTACTTCAGGTGCAACAGCAACAACGGGTTCAGCAACTTTTGCTTTTGCTTTAGGCTCAGCTTTTGCTTTTTCAACAACTGTTTTAACTTTTACCACAGCTTCAACCGCAACAACGGCTTTCTTTTTATTTTTTGGCCTGCGAACACCGGTTGAACCAATGATTATCTTGCCTCTTCGTGATTTTTTGTCTCCTTTTCCCATGTTATATTGTATTTATATGATTTCGTCGTGGCGTAAAATTAATGATTTCTTAGAATTAAAGCCAAATTAAATAATAAATCCGTTTGATTATTTATCAGACAGGTATTCCGATTGAAATTTCCGCTCAATCATTTCGCTGTTGGTGGTGGTATTGCGAAACCAATGCAGATAAATATCAGTTTGTTCTTCCTCCGATAATCGCCAATCTGTATGCCCGACGCGAATCCGCTCCGTAAAATGAAAGAGACACAGCGAAACAGATACCGAAATGTTAAAACTTTCGGTAAAGCCATACATCGGGATCCGGATAAATTCGTCAGCCATGGCAAAGGCTTCGGGAGTAAGACCAAATTTCTCAGTTCCGAAAAGCAAGGCAAACTTGCCTTTTTTAACATCAAAATCGTGAATGGAAACCGCTTTCGGATCGGGTGTGGTAGCTACAATGCGATAACCTTCATTTTTCAGATCAGAAATACAACCGGCTGTATTGTTATCAAGGGTATTATGCCGGTACAGATTCAGCCATTGGGCGGCACCCAATGAAACATGCGGATTAACTTCGTACTGGTATGAGTTTTCGATTATATGCACATCCTGAACGCCGAAGCAGTCGCACGAACGAAGCACGGCACTTGCATTGTGAGGCTGGTAAATATTTTCGAGCGCAACCGTAACATAGCGGGTTCGATCGTTCAAAACACGATCCATCAACTCGTTGCGCCTATCAAGTTTCAGATTTCGGTAAAACTCACAAAGCCGGATTTTGTACTCCAATTCTTCCATAGTTCCGTATATTTCTATATTTCAATCTAATAATTATGTCATTTTCAATGAAAACTATTTGATCGAAAACAACCTTTTGTAAAACTCCATCCTTCTAAATTGAAAGCCATTATCAATTGGTGAGTTAACACAAATAGCAAAAGAACTCTTTTAAAACCATAAAATGTATATTTCCAATGATATGTTCGTAAAAAAATGCGTCCTATGATTAGTAATTACTAAAAAAAGGCTACTTTTGCGCCTCAAAATTAAGAATTATGGCCAAGAAAATTGACAATACTGAAGAGAAAATTCACGCGGTAGAAGAAGCGCTGTCGAAATCAGAAAAATTCATCGAAAAGAATCAGAAAATCCTGACTATAGTAATTGGCGCTGCCATTGTTATTGTTTTAGGCGTATTTGCTTTCCAGAAACTGTACATTGCACCCCGCGAAAAAGCAGCTCAGGGTTCCATGTTCGCAGCTCAGAAATATTTCGAACAGGATTCGCTGAAAAAAGCATTGGATGGAGATGGACAGAATCTTGGTTTCCTTGATATCATTGATGAATACAGTATGACAAAATCATCTAACCTGGCCAAATATTACGCAGGGATTATTTATCTGAAACAAGGAAAATTCGAAGATGCTATTACATATCTGAAGAAATTCGACAGTAAAGATGAGTTTGTTGGCCCTATGGCAACCGGAGGTATCGGCGATGCTTACATGGAACTTGGCCAGAAAGATAAAGCACTTGAATATTATCTGAAAGCATCAGCCCAGCAGGTGAATGACTTAACATCACCGCTTTATTTGATGAGAGCCGCTTTCGTGTACGAAGATCAGGGTAAATTTGACAAAGCAGTTGAGCTTTACGAAAAAATACAAAAAGAGCATACCAAGAGCGCCGAAGCCAGGGATATTGAAAAATACATTGAGGCAGCAAAGGCAAAAAACTCTATATAACATATTTTTAAAAATTAGAAAATACCTGGATGTTATCCGGGTATTTTTTGTTTAACGACGTATCATGGAAATGAAACTACGGATAATATACATGGGTACACCGGAATTCGCGGTTGAACCTCTGCGTGCCATTACGGGCGCCGGTTATAATGTATTAGCCGTAATTACCGCTCCCGACAAACCTGCGGGCCGGGGACAGAAAATCCATGCTTCGCCGGTAAAAGAATTTGCGGTGAAGAACAACATACCCGTTCTGCAGCCGGAAAAACTGAGAGATCCTGATTTCATTGCTGAATTAAAAAGTTTTGAAGCCAATTTAATGGTGGTGGTAGCTTTCAGGATGTTGCCCGAAGTAGTCTGGCAAATGCCTGAATATGGCACGCTGAATCTTCATGCTTCACTATTGCCTCAGTATAGGGGAGCAGCGCCCATTAACCATGCCATTATAAACGGGGAAACTGAAACCGGTCTGACCACATTTTTTATCGAACAGGAAATTGATACCGGCAATATTATTCTTTCGCGCAAGATGCCTATACTGCCTTCTGACGATGTAGGAGCACTTCATGAACGTATGATGACCGAAGGAGGCAATTTGATGCTGGAAACGCTTAAAGTGATTGAAACAGGAAATGTAAAGCTCCAAAGTCAGGATCAACTTTTATCAGACAAAACTATTTTGCATCCTGCTCCCAAGATTTTCAAGAAAGATTGCAGGATTAGCTGGGAAAGTTCGTGCATAAGCATAAACAATCTGGTACGGGGATTATCGCCATTCCCTGGTGCGTATTCAAACCTAATTATTGATAATGAAGCAATAAAACAGGTCAAAATATTCAGAACAACATTCCAACTATCAGAAACCGGGGAATTGCCCGGTACAGTAATTACAGATTATAAAAATACATTTTCAGTAGTTGCTGGCGACGGAATAATTGATATTAAAGAATTGCAACTGGAAGGGAAAAAGCGAATGACTGCCTCTGAATTCCTTAGGGGAATACATTCCACCGGCCGGTTTCGTTTTGAATGATGAATTATTTATTGTAAAAAAAAACGCCTGAAAGTACTGGTATTAAAGCGAAGTTATTAACAAAAGGCCGTCTTTATTAACAATTGTAAGGGTTTATCTCCTGTACGTGTTGATATTACTGATTTTTACACTATATTTGTGTTAATAAAAACTTATTATTAACCCAAAAAATCAAAACAATGAACAAAGCAGAATTAATTGAATCAATGGCCGCTGAGGCCGGCATGACCAAAGCTGATGCCAAAAGGGCTCTCGACGCTTTTGTTGCCTCTACAAATAAAGCTTTGAAAAAAGGTGACCGCGTAGCGTTGGTTGGCTTTGGATCCTTCTCTGTTTCAAAACGTGCTGCCCGCAAAGGACGTAATCCTAAAACCGGCTTAGAAATTAAAATTCCAGCCAAAAAAGTTGTTAAATTCAAAGCCGGATCTGACCTTCAAAAAAATGTTAAATAAGCTTTCTGAATTTATTTTATATAAAGCTCCTTAACCGGAGCTTTATTTTTTTTCAGACCATTGAAAGCGGTAAGGCAATAAAGCATCTTCAGCAGCATAATCAACCCCGACCCGTGGTCCGGTTTTTACTTCATCATCCCTCACTATAATTCCTTCGTCCTGTATCCAGATTTCCCTCTCTCCAGGCAAATCCCTACACAAATCCAATCCTGAATCCGCAACCCGGATTCCCAATAATTTAGTCACTTTACCCGGTCCGATTCCGTTACTGGGAACCAATTTATCCTTTCCTGCTCGCATTTTCATGATTTCAATTCCATGCAATGGCTGAATCCCTCTGATCAGAACCGCATGTGGCTCATCCCCTACCGAAGTTACCACATTAAATAGAGCATGAATTCCGTAACACAGATAAACATAAGCAGTTCCGCCATTGCGGTAAATTGTTTCAGTCCGTGCCGTCCGCCGGTTATTGTAGGCATGCGAAGCTTTGTCAATTGCACCTGCATAAGCTTCTGTTTCGGTAATAATTCCTGCACTTATTTCATTGTTAAATGAAGTGTACAATACTTTACCCAATAATTCATAAGTGATGCGTACGACATCATTGCGGGTATAAAATTCGCGGGGCAATACTGTAAACGAATTATCATGGTTCATACGGTAAATTTTAAATCAGTTTTATAATTTCGCCTTCTTCCTCTACACGGCCTTCCTCAATCAACCACCTGAGTATAGCAAGTACATCATTCTCCCTGAAATGGTTCATCCGTATGACTATTTCGGATATTGAAAATGATTTATTTGCCAGAATACTGAGAATTGTCTTTTCGAGTTCAAGAGTTTGCTTCGCGCTCAGTTCCTTGCGTCTTCGTTTCAGACAAACATCACACACTTCGCAATTCTCTGATTTTTTTTCTCCAAAATAGGAAACCAGCATACGGCTGCGGCATTCCGTTTCGGACGTAGCATAGCTGATTATACTCTCCAGCATGGCGAATGCTTCTTTTTTACGCTGTGAATAAAAGTTTTTTGAAAGTGAAATATCCGCAGGATTTAAACGCTCAGTGTTAAAAATAAGCTGCTGCGAATTTTTATGAGGCAGGTAATCCATTATTCCCAGTTTTTGCATCCGGTTAAGCAATTCAGTTACTTTTGGTGAATCAATTCCTGAACGTCGGGCAATTTCATTTTCGCTGATACGTGTAAAATCGGTAAATACGCCGCTGTAGGATCGAAGAATTATTCGCAAAACCTTATCGGCTTCCACATTTTCGAGTTGGTAACGGTACAAATCTTCTTTCGAACTTGTGAAAAATATACGGGAAGGATTGTCCCAGGCATCATTCAGAGTTATATAACCATCCCTTTCAAGTATTTTTAGTGCATTGAAAGCGGTAACAGGTTTCAGGTTATAATTGCCGCTGAATTTCTCAAAGTCAAAATCAAATGAAACATCTTTGCCAGCGCCGACAGGAAGTTGCAAAAAATTACCCAGCGCCTGATAAACCTGTCTTACAGTTTCGGGATCGGGCCATGATAATTCGAGGTGGTGGCGGCTGTTTACGATATCGTGTTCATTGAACAACATTACAGCATAGGACTTTTCCCCATCTCGCCCTACCCTGCCGGCTTCCTGGTAATAAGCTTCGAGGGTATCAGGGAGATCAAGATGCACCACCAACCTTACATCAGGTTTATCAATTCCCATCCCGAAAGCATTTGTCGCCACGATAATACGGATTTTACCGTTCATCCAGTCGTGCTGTCGGGTTAACCTTAAAGCCGGTTCGAGACCTGCATGATAGAAATTTGCTGCAATGCCATGATGCACCAGCAATTCGGCTATTTCTTTCGTAAGCCTACGGTTACGTACATAAATAATTCCGCAGCCCTTCACACCATTGCATACGCGGAGTAGTTTCTTAATTTTATCATCTTCCCTCGAAACTACATAAGCCAGGTTTTTGCGGACAAAGCTTTTGCTAAAAACATTGTTCTTCTGAAATTCCAGTTTAAGCTGGATATCATCAACAACCCTGAGCACAGCAGTGGCAGTTAGAGCAATAATAGGTACTTCAGGGAAAATATTCTTCACTTCGGCAATTCGCAGGTAAGGCGGACGGAAATCGTAACCCCATTGTGAAATACAGTGGGCTTCATCCACAGCAATTAAAGTCACATTTATTCCCCTGAGCATCTCCCTGAATTTCCGCGTTTCGAGGCGTTCAGGCGAGAGGTAAAGGAATTTAGCCCTGCCATCGGCACATTTCTCAAAAGCCATTTCTATCTCCCTGGGATGCATTCCTGCGTGCATCTCTACGGCCACAATTCCATGCCGCTTCAGATTTTCGACCTGGTCGGTCATCAAAGCAATAAGTGGTGTTACAACCAGGCATAATCCACCCATACACAGGGCCGGCACCTGGAAACAAATGGATTTACCTCCACCGGTCGGCAATAAAGCAAGCGTATCTTTTCCTTCCAGAACGGAATTGATGATATCTTCCTGTAAAGGTCGGAACGTATCGAATCCCCAGTAGGTTTTCAGTATTTCGTGGGGAGTGGGTTGCATAGGTTTCAGAGTTTCAGAGTTTCAGAGTTACAGAGTTACAGGGTTACAGGGTTTCAGAGTTACAGGCTGCTGAGCGGAGCCGAAGCGCAGTGTTTCAGATTTTCAGAGTTATAGGTTGCTTCACGACCTGTTAGGACGAAGTGTAGCGTTTCCAAAATTAGTGTAAAACATCAAAAATCAGCAGTTATTGTTTATAATTCGCAAAGAGAATTAACTTTGCGCAATGAAAATTTATCTGATCGGATATATGGGCAGCGGGAAGAGCACACTGGGGCAGCACCTGGCAAATGCTCTTGGTATTTCATGGCTCGATATGGATGATGAATTTGAACTCAGATATAAAGTAAGTATTCCGGCTTTTTTCGAGAAATATGGTGAAAACGCTTTCCGAAATCTGGAGCATAAAGTATTGACTGACATTTCTGTTATACCCGATTTAGTAGTTTCCACTGGGGGCGGATCACCTTGCTTTCATGACAATATGGAATTAATGAACCAGACCGGGATTACTGTTTACCTGCAGGCAATGCCCGAACTCCTCATTTCACGGATTGAACTTTCAGCCCGGAAAAGGCCCTTGTTCCAGCAAATGAAAGGTGAAGATTTTCTTCAAAAAATAACCACGCATCTTCAAAGCCGGGAACCATTTTATACACAGGCAAAAATTACGATAGATGCTATAAAGCCTGATATTGAGGACCTGAAAAAGAAAATTTTGAATTTCAGTTCAATCATTTCCTAAGCGTAAGCAAAACCACATTTTCGACATGATGAGTATGCGGAAACATATCAACCGGTTGTGTAACTGCAACTTCATATTTTTCGATCATCAGAGCAATATCACGGGCCTGGGTTGCCGGGTTACAGCTTACATACACCACTTTAGCAGGTTCAATCTGAAGTATTTGTTTAACAACATTTTCGTGCATTCCGTTACGGGGAGGATCGGTTATAATCACATCCGGACGACCGTTTTGAAGCACAAAATCATTATCCAGAACTTTTGCAAGATCGCCCGCATAATACACTGTATTTCCGATTTGGTTAAGATAGGAATTGGTGTGAGCATCGTCAATGGCTGAAGGCACATACTCCACGCCTACCGCCTTTTTAACGTAAGGCGCCACAAAATTTGTGATCGTGCCGGTACCACAATACAAGTCATAAACCAGTTCATCTCCCTTGAAGCCTGCCAGATCAAACGCTGTTTTGTACAAATAATATGCCTGGAGTGGGTTAGTTTGGTAGAATGATACCGGTCCTATCCTGAAATGCAGCCTTTTCCCACCTTCCACCGGAGCATCCATATACTCAGTTATGTAGGGTTCGCCTTTCCACAACCGCATTTCCTGGTCGGTAATTGTATCATTTTGCTTGGTGTTAACCACATAAATAAGCGAGGTTATTTGCGGAAAACTGTCGTCAATAAAAGTCATTAGCTGGCTGATTTCTTCAGGAGCCTCATAGGCAAAAACTACGATTACCATCCAGTCACCGGCAAGGGTGTTGCGGATCAGCAAGTTACGCATAAATCCTTCGTGGCTGCGTGGATTATAAAAAGTCCAGCCCTTATTCAGCGTAAATTCCCTCACGGCCAAACGTATAGCATTTGAAGGTTCAGGCTGGTGGTAGCAATGCTTTATATCAAGAACCCGGTCGAAAAGCGTGGGAATATGAAATCCAATACCATTACTTTGACGCTGATCATCAGGCAAGGCCATATCATCGGCATTTAACCAGCGCCTGTCTGAAAAAGTATATTCCAGTTTGTTCCGGTAACCGGTAGTAAGAGGTGATGCCAGGATCGGTAATATTTCAGGATAGCTGAATTTGCCAATGCGCGTAAAATGATCGTTGATCTGTTTCTGTTTGTAAATTAATTGCTGTTCGTACGAAAGATTCTGCCAGCGGCAACCGCCACAAGTTCCGAAATGCTCGCAAAAGGGCTCAACCCTGAGTTCACTGTAATGATGAAACTTTATGGCTTTGCCTTCGCAATAGCTTTTCCGCTTCGAAACAACCTGAATATCGACTACATCACCGGGAACACAAAAAGGTACAAAGACCACCATATCATTAACCCTGGCAACGGCTTTGCCTTCGGCTCCGGCATCAATAATGGTAACATTTTCAAAAAAAGGCAACTGGCGACGGGGCATGGAATTTCGGATTTGCGATTTACTATTTGGGATTTGATTTATCGCAGCAAAGGTACAACGAATGTGGGTAATGTTTCAAGTGTTTGTTTTGTTTGAATGGTTAGATTGGTCATACAGTTGTCTAAAAGTGGTCATTCAGTTGTCATACTATTGTCATTCAATAGTAATATAATGGACAATCAATGGTAATAAATTAATAAAAGCTCCAAATTTCAAATTGCAAGTTTCAAATTTCAAGATCTTGCAGTCGTTTAGTCGTGTAGACATCAAATTGTGATAACACTATTGTCCATTAACCATTTTCTATTAACTATTTTCCATCCTGACATTTTCCTCGTAACTTTGAGAAGTAATTTAAAGACTATGCTAAAAATATTTTCACCCGGACAGGTCAGGAAAGCTGACACTTATACTATTCAGAATGAACCGGTTTCGTCCATTAACCTGATGGAGCGCGCCGCTCAAGCTTGTGCTGAGTGGATGAATAATTTCCAAGATTTAAGCAATAAAAGCATCCATGTATTTTGCGGCCCCGGAAATAACGGTGGCGACGGGCTAGCTGTTTCGCGAATGCTTCATAAACAAAAGATTCAGGTTATAGCTTTTATTCCGGGTGAAACTGCAAAAACATCTGAGGATTTTTCATTGAATCTAATTCGTGCCAGAGAAAGTGGTGTCGATTTGCAATCTTATAATTCGTTTAAACTTGATCAGGTCACTGAAAATACATTAATTGTTGATGCATTATTCGGATCAGGTCTGTCGAAACCACTCGAAGGCATTTATAAAGAGCTTGCTGAGACAATTAACAAAAGTACATGCATCACTATTGCCATTGATATTCCGTCGGGTTTGTTTGCCGATAAATATGTGGATATTACAAGAGAAACTGTTGTGAAAGCGGATTATACACTCAGTTTCCAATTCCCAAAACTATCGTTCCTGTTTCCGGAAAATGAATATTTGGTTGGCAACTGGCAAATTCTGCCGATTGGCCTGCACACCGATTTTATCAACAGCGAACCATCCAAATATTACCTTGTTGAAACGGAAGACGCAAAAGCCATTCTGAAGCCCAGGTCAAAGTTTTCGCATAAAGGAACTTTTGGTCATGCTTTACTGATTGGCGGCAGCAAAGGCAAAATTGGTGCAGCTTTACTCATGGGTAAATCGTGCCTTCATTCCGGAGCGGGACTTGTTACTTTTCACCTTCCGGGTTGCGGCTATTCGATAATTCAAACCGCTGTTCCCGAAGTTATGGTTTCGGTTGATAGGGACGAAAATGAATGCTCGCAACTGCCAAGGCTTGATGCGTATTCGTCATTAGCTGCCGGTCCCGGTCTTGGGCAGGGAAAAGATACTGCCAATATGCTTAAACATCTGATTCAGGAAGCAAAAGTTCCCTTACTTCTGGATGCTGATGCTATCAATATTCTTGCCGACAATCCAACCTGGCTTGCATTTCTGCCCAAAGGCACGGTACTCACGCCGCATCCGGGAGAGTTTGCACGGCTGGCGGGAAAAACTTCCAACAGTTTCGACAGGCTTGAAAAATTACAGGCATTTTGCATTAAATACAGCTTAACAATTGTTCTCAAAGGAGCTCACTCGGTGGTTTGTTCTCCTTTAGGAAACTGTTATTTTAACCCAACCGGCAATCCAGGGATGGCTACAGGTGGCAGTGGCGATGTGCTTACAGGCCTTATTACAGGCTTATCCGCTCAGGGCTATAAACCAATAGAAGCATGTATTCTTGGTGTTTATCTGCATGGGCGTGCCGGTGATATAGCAGCTGAAGAAACAGGATATGAAGCGCTGGTAGCAGGAGATATTATTGAAAATCTGGGAAAAGCGTTTATGAAGTTATACTAATTCTTCTATTTTGTTCTTTACAGACAAAAAAAATCCGAGTACCTCCACGACTTTATGTCTTAGGAAGTAACCGGACTTTTTCCGATAATTAAAAACTTATTGGCAAATTATATCCTTCAGTTTGTAATCCCAACAATGCCAGGCATTATTTTTATATTGGAGCGGATCTTTTACATGGCCATTATGCAGAGTAGAAGCCCATTCAATGATAGTCAGATTGCTGAGTTTCTTATTATAAATCTGATAAAACCTGTCAAATGAACCGAGTGTGGTACCATAATAAATATACGAGCCGTTATCAGCATTTCCTGGCTTTATATTGGTGTATTTAATATCGGATGTACCATCGTTGAACTTGTTCCAGTCAATACGTAATATTTTGCCGGGATTTTCAGGGCTTTCCATCAATATCCAGTATCCTCCGGTCTGGGAAATAGAAGCTTTTCCACTGTACCAGAGGAAATCAGAGTAAGCTCCTGCTTTTGTAATACGCATTTCCCATGAGGTACTGTCGCCAACAATTTCTCCCGTAAGTGTTGCAAGGTAGGCAGTAAAGCCTGCGTTAAAATTATACGACCAGGTCCAGTTTTTCACGTCAGGATGGTAAACAGCTTCGTGTTTGAACGACTCTGTAAACGATGCTACCGGTACTGCCAGTCCAACGACTAACATAGAATTCCATATGGCTACATTTATGTATGAATATCCCCAATTTGAATACGTATCAGATTGCTGGACTGATTTTAAAGTATCATTTGGAGTAGAGAAACCATTGAAATCCATTACAAAACCTGACTTTGGAGGAATAGTCGGAGCCGTTTTTTTGTTTTCATCCTTTTTACATCCGGAAAAGGCGAACATTCCCGCTGCTATAATAATTAACACTGTGAAAATCGAGTGAAATCGCGAGTTCTTCATAATTCAACTATTTTGTATTAGAGGTTTAAAATTCATTATTGAGACTACTCCGAATAGTGTTTTTTTTGCCACAACGGCTCAAAAGCTCAAAGAATCACAAATGCTAATATATTGATAATTATTTCTTTGTGAGGCTTATAGTTTTGATGACTTAGTGGTATTTCTTCAATTTTTGACTTATCGGAGTGGACTCATTGTTTCAAATTTACTATTGACATTTTTTCCTTTAAAAAACAAGAACATAAAGTGCAAGGGTATAACGAAGCCTGACTTTTATTATTGCAAAGGCTTTTTAAAACTAATTGCTGGTTAAAATTATTTGTGCCGGATATTAAATCGGTTTACGTAATTGAATATTGTATGCAATAGCACCAATTTAAATCTGGCTCCAGAAATTCGCATTTTCATTTCAGATGTGCGTCGGTAAAAGTCAATAATTGGAAATACAGGCGTCAGTCTCAACATAACCATCCAAAAAATGCAAATAAATCGATAAAAATCGTTTATTATAAAAATCTTATTATCTTTATCCAGTAAAACGCAAAAACATGGAATCAAGATTCATTAACCACGGCCAGAAGGAAATGTCGGAAGAATCATCCTGGGAAATTAACCAGGGAGATATTATTGTAACTGTAGGCAATATGTGGAATGGCGGACCATCTGATAACATCAAATACCTTACTATACAGGTAAACTCAGCCAGTGGTCCTATACTCAAAACGGTAGAGGATTCCGAAAGCGGCAGAACAATCAGGATAGAAAGTGAAAACAGAATAGTAGTCTGCACGGTTATCAAAATTTCGTATACAGAAAGATCGGCTTTGCTTCTGGTTACAGAAAATATATTGGACTGATTTATTGAGCCGGGGCGGAGCTAACTTCGACTATTCGGAAACTAAAACTTCCTCCACCTCTTCCAGTATCTTCTCCTCTATTTCGCCCTCGTTGCGCAGGTTATCAATTATAAACAGCTGCCGCTCGGGTGTATTGCTGCCCATATAAAACGAAAGCACCTTATCAATCTCCGAAAGATGTTTCAGGATTACCGGATCGAGACGCATGGAAGCCCCGATAAAATGGCGGAATTCATCAGGCGATATTTCTCCAAGTCCTTTAAAGCGAGTAATTTCAGGATTAGGGCCAAGTTCTTTTACCGCTTCCTGGCGTTCCTGCTCGGAATAGCAATAGGTAGTTTTTTTCTTGTTCCGCACCCTGAAAAGTGGCGTTTGAAGAATATAAACATGGCCTGATTTTACCAGGTCGGGGAAAAACTGCAGGAAAAAAGTTAACAGCAACAGCCGGATATGCATTCCGTCAACATCGGCATCGGTAGCCATTACAATGTTGTTGTAACGTAGGTTTTCGAGATCGTCTTCAATATTCAAAGCAGATTGCAGCAGGTTGAATTCTTCGTTTTCGTAAACTACTTTTTTACTTTTACCATAGCAATTCAAAGGCTTGCCCTTGAGGCTGAAAACAGCCTGGGTATTCACATCACGCGATTTGGTGATGGAACCGCTGGCCGAATCACCCTCGGTGATAAACAATGTGGTTTCGAGGCGGCGCGGGTCGTTGGTATTGTAATGCAGGCGGCAATCGCGGACTTTCTTATTGTGAAGGCTTACTTTTTTCACGCTCTCCTTAGCCAGTTTTTTAATACTGGCCATATCCTTGCGTTCTTTCTCCGATTGAAGGATTTTCCGGTATAAACCTTCGGCCGTTTCCGAATTCATATGCAGGAAGTTATCCAGCTTTTTCTTCAGAATATCTGTAATAAATTTGGTAATAGTAATGCCGCCTGGCTCAATATGCTGCGAGCCAAGCTTGGTTTTAGTTTGCGATTCGAACAAAGGCTCACTCACCTTTATACTTACGGCAGCTATAATGGATGAGCGTATATCGCTGTATTCGAAGTCCTTCTGAAAAAACTCGCGTATGGTTTTCACCAGCGCATCGCGAAAAGCAGCAAGGTGTGTGCCTCCCTGAGTGGTATGCTGCCCATTAACGAACGAATAGTACTCCTCACCATATTGCTTGGCGCTATGGGTAAAAGCACATTCGAAATCTTCGTCCTTTATATGAATGATAGGGTAATTGATTTCGTTGCCGTTATTCGACTTCTCAAGCATGTCGAGTAAGCCGTTTTTTGCCAGGAAGCGTTGCCCGTTAAAAATTATGGTGAGGCCATTGTTCAGGTAACAATAATTCCAGAGCATCTGCTCAATGTACTCCTTGAGAAAATGATAATTCCCAAAAAGTTCGATATCGGGAGTAAATGTAATTAGTGTTCCGTTTCTGAGATCGGTTGGCTGCTCGCCGGTTTCGCTGATCAGCTCGCCCTGCCTGAATTCGACGGTATTGGTACGTCCTTCACGAATGGCCTGAGCGGTAAAATAACTCGAAAGAGCATTTACGGCTTTGGAACCTACGCCGTTTAATCCAACTGCTTTTTTAAAGACTTTCGAATCGTATTTGGCGCCGGTATTGATCTGAGAAACACATTCCACAAGTTTTCCAAGAGGAATGCCGCGTCCATAATCGCGAATGGAAACCGAGTGTTCCTTTATCGTAACTTCAATATTACGACCATGGCCCATGGTAAACTCATCGATACAGTTATCGATTATTTCCTTGATCAGCACATAGATACCATCGTCGTGGGATGAGCCATCGCCGAGTTTTCCGATATACATACCGGGGCGAAGCCGGATATGCTCCTTCCAGTCGAGTGACCGGATACTTTCTTCATTATAATTTCCTGTCGTTTCCATAGCGTGCCGCAAAGATAAATTTTTCCTGAAAAGGAATGTACGCTTTTATCCGGAAGTTATCAATGAGTTTTGCACAGGAGGGAAAAATATCGGATGTCGGAATGCGGATTTTGGATTTGGAACGCGGATGAAGCGGAATGGACGGATAGGCGAGGATTTTTATTTCGAATTGTGGTGTTAGAGGTCAAACATACATTCCAAAGCTAAGCCATGTGGCTTTTTGTCTGGCAAGCCACGCACAATATCCTTACTTCTTAATACTTACATCTTATTCCCTATTTCTTTAAAACCCAAACCCCCGGAAAATTATCTTTTAGTTCATTCTTTACTATGTCTGCTTTTTCCTTCGTGTTAAACGATGTGAGGACAATGCGAAAGAGTGGTTCGTTTTTGAGGATATATGCGTTAGGATATCCTTTAAGTTTAATATTTTTCAATTCAGTATCTGCAGCCTCAAAAGTTGAGAAACTACCTGCAATAATGTAAAATATTGTGCCTGTCACTTTCTCAGCCGGTTTAGCGACGGCTTCTTTAACAATGGATTCTTTCGGTTTTACAGTTG
>JBBRYZ010000062.1:0-22389 GCA_038237165.1 Bacteroidales bacterium
ATGGCACTCACGATCATAAATCTTTTAACAGAATTAGCCGCACACCATTTTCCAAGATTGACCACATAAGTGAAATCAACTTTATAAAAAGCATCCTGCGAACCGGCGGCTTTAATAGTTGTACCTAAAGCGCAAAATACACCATCAACAGCTAATCCGGGATTCAGCGTATTAAGCATATCAAAGTCAATTTGCAAGGGAATAAGTTTGGAATTCGCTATTTCGAGTGGCTTGCGGGTCAGTACAATTATCTTTTCATATTGATCGTCGTTCAGCAATTGCTGAAGCAGAGCATTACCTACCAGACCTGTGGCTCCGGCAATAAGTGCGTTTCGTTTTTCCATCTGTAAAGGATTTAAAAGAATAAAAGTAATTGATTCTCACGGAGAATACAAATTGCAAACAGAAGCAGCAATCCACTGATGTTCACAAATTATCAACAAAATGAAACAAATATTAGAGCAAATTTGTGAGACATTTGTACAATTTGTGGATAAATCATACACGAAATCCAAATAGCAGTAATCCACTGATGTTCACAAATTTTCATCAAATGAACACAAATATTTGAGCAAATTTGTGAGGCATTCGTGCAATTTGTGGATAAATCATACACGAAATCCAAATAGCAGTAATCCACTGATGTTCACAAATTATCAACAAATGAACACAAATATTTGCGCTAATTTGTGAGACATTCGTGTAATTTGTGGATAAATCACATCCACAATCCAAATAAAGGGTAGAAATATTCCGTATTTTTGAAGAATCAAACTTCTTTGAACCTATACTCTTATGACATTATTTAATTCAGTGATATCGTGGTTTATACGCAAGCGTATTCACCAGATAGAGTTATTTATGAAATACCCGCACGAAGTGCAGGAAGAGTGGTTCGAAAGCCTTCTGCATACCGCCCGCGATACGGAATGGGGTCTGAAATACGATTATCGTTCCATAAGCTCTTTCGAGGAATACCGTAGTCGTGTACCAATAAGTGATTACAATGACATGAAACCTTTTATCGACAGGCTCAGGAAAGGCGAAAATAATATCCTCTGGCCCACGGAAGTAAAATGGTTTGCAAAAAGTTCGGGCACTACCAGCGATAAGAGTAAGTTTATCCCTGTTACCCCCGAAGCCCTGGAGGAATGTCATATGAAAGGTGGCAAAGACTTGCTTTCAATTTATTGCAACAACAATCCTGATTCGCTGATTTTTAGCGGCAAGGTGCTGGGAATGGGTGGTAGTTTCCGATCAGACAATGAATTTGCCGATACCTATCATGGTGATGTTTCGGCGATACTTATGGAGAACCTTCCTTTCTGGGTTCAACTTATCCGAACGCCGGATATGAGCGTTGCACTGATGGATGAATGGGAGGAGAAATTATATAAAATGGCCATGATCACCAAGGACGAGGACGTTACAAATATTACAGGTGTACCGTCGTGGACATTGGTGTTGCTGAATAAAATTCTTGAAATTACAGGCGCTAAAAACATCAGTGAAGTATGGCCAAACCTTGAACTTTTTATTCATGGTGGAGTCAGCTTTACACCTTATCGCGAGCAGTTTAAAAAGATTTGTCCGCCCGAAATGAAATACCTGGAGACTTACAATGCCAGCGAAGGATTTTTCGGCATACAGGACAGGCTCGACAGCGACGATATGCTGCTGATGCTCGATTACGGGATTTTTTACGAATTTATGCCCATTGCTGAAATCGATACTGAAAAGCCATTCACGCTCCCGCTCTGGCAGGTAGAACCCGGAGTTAATTATGCCATGGTAATCAGCACTAATGCCGGATTATGGCGTTACCTGATTGGTGACACTGTTATGTTTACATCCACTGATCCTTATCGTATTAAAATAACTGGGCGGACACGTAGTTTTATAAATGCTTTCGGCGAAGAGCTTATTATTGACAATGCCGAAAAAGCGCTGGCTACCGCCTGCGAAAAAACCGCAGCCATTATCACCGAATATACGGCAGCGCCGATTTATTTAAAAGATAATGAAAAAGCTGCCCACGAATGGGTCATTGAATTTGAAACCCCTCCCGAGAACCTGGATTATTTCGGTGAAGTGCTCGACAATGCGTTGAAATCACTTAATTCGGATTACGAAGCCAAGCGTTATCATAACCTTATGCTCCTGCTTCCTGTAATCAGGCAGGTTGGAAAAGGAACTTTTTATGAGTGGTTCCGCGAAAACGGAAAACTCGGCGGGCAGCATAAAGTTCCTCGTTTGTCGAACGAACGGAAATATGTGGAGGAAATACTGGCAATAGGTGACAAAAACAAATAAAGAGGTTGAGGTTTGAAGGGTTTGAGGAGTTTGAAGAGTTAAAGAGTTACAGGCCACTGAGCCGGAGAGCAGAGGTTTCAATCCTGGTGCTTATTCCAATATCCAAAATCCTATATTTAAAATCCGACATCCGTAATTTTCACTCCCTTAAACCTAATCTCCAAACCCTAACCCCTATCCTCCGCCAACGAGTTATCAACAAAACACAAAAGTTATTTTTCCTAAACAAGAATCTTAATAAATTAGCTGACTGAAAATAATTGAAATTATGGGAATGCATATCGCAATAGCAGGGAATATAGGATCCGGCAAAACAACACTTTCCGGTTTATTAGCTAAGAACTTTAGCTGGCAGCCACATTACGAAGACGTGGATACCAATCCGTATCTTCCCAGTTTTTACGAAGATATGCAGCGCTGGTCGTTTAACCTGCAGATTTATTTTCTGAACAGCCGTTTTCGCCAGATTGTGGATATCCGCAAAAGTGGCAAAAATGTAATACAGGACCGTACTATTTATGAAGATGCGTATATTTTTGCGCCCAACCTTCATACCATGAACCTGATGACTTCACGCGATTTTGAAAATTACCAGTCGTTGTTCGAGCTTATGGCAACATTTATTCAGCCTCCGGATCTTTTGATCTACCTGCGTGCTGACGTGCCGACACTTGTTAGAAATATTCAGAAACGCGGCCGCGATTACGAAGCTTCTATTCGCCTCGACTATCTTAAAAGCCTTAACGACCGCTACGAAAACTGGATTAATAATTATACCGAAGGGAAACTCCTGATTTTTGATGTGGATAATATTAATTTCCAGGATAATGCTGAAGATCTGGGAAGAATCATTGAAGGAGTGCAGGCGAATTTGCACGGGTTATTTTAACAGGTAGAGACGCGATGCTTCGCGTCTTCTATTCGAACACGTTTGTTTTAATATTATGATTTTGAGACGCGAGGCATCGCGTCTCCTATTCGAACGAATTCTTTTGATATCATTATTTTGAGACGCGAGGCATCGCGTCTCTACACCGGATCCACATCAATCACAACCCTTACCGCTTTATAATCGGGATGGACATTTAACTTTATGATG
Source organism: Bacteroidales bacterium (assembly GCA_038237165.1). Taxonomy (GTDB): domain Bacteria; phylum Bacteroidota; class Bacteroidia; order Bacteroidales; family UBA4417; genus UBA4417. The sequence goes on from JBBRYZ010000062.1 coordinate 3,413, forward strand.
GCGTTCCGGATTTCGTCCTTGGCCTTTGGCAAAGGAATTCCTTTTTCAAATTTAATAAGAATGTTTTTCAGGTATTGATTCCGGATGCGCGAAACTGTCGGGTATTCAGGCCCGAGCACACGTTTGCCAAAAAGTGCACGGAGTTTCTTTGCCAATTCGTCGGCCGCTTTATTAATCAGATCAGCATCCACATGGCGGAGCGAAAGCTGAATAATACGGCAAAACGGTGGATAATTAAACCGCTCCCTTTCAATTAACTGACTCTGATACATGGCTTTGTAATTATGTTCAAGCACCATGGCCAAAATAGGATGCGACGGATTAAACGCCTGAATCAGCACTTTCCCCTGTTTGTTTTTGCGGCCGGCACGACCTGCAACCTGAGCCATCAATTGAAAACCGCGCTCAAATGCCCTGAAATCAGGATAGGACAAAAGGCTATCGGCATTCAGAATCCCAACCAGGCTCACGTTGTCAAAATCAAGCCCTTTTGTAACCATCTGAGTTCCGACCAAAATATCGACTTTTCGTTCTTCAAAGGCAGCAATCAGTTTCTGATGCGCAAACCGCGAGCGGGTACTGTCGAGATCCATGCGGGCAATCCTGGCCTGAGGAAATATCAGCGAAAGCTCTTCTTCTATTTTTTCGGTTCCGAATCCTTTCATTACCAAATGCGTATGACCGCAATCGGGGCATTTGTCGGGAATACGGCTGGTGTAACCACAATAATGACATCGAAGCTGATTCTGTTTTTTATGATATACAAGCGAAACATCACATTGCACACAATGCGGTATCCAGCCACAGTTATCGCAGTCGATGTGCAGGGAAAAACCGCGCCGGTTCTGGAAAAGTATAACCTGTTCTTTTGCTGTTAATGCGGCATCTATTTCGCGGATCAGCGCTGACGAAAAGATAGACTGCATGGTTTTCATGCGATGTTCCTCTTTCAGATTGACAAGTTTCACCTGTGGAAGCAATATCCCGCCATAGCGTTCCGAAAGTGTGCTTAGTCCGTATTTTCCCAGGCTGGCATTGTAGGAACTTTCGATGGCGGGCGTTGCCGAACCCAGCAACACTTTGGCACCATGCATGGATGCCAGAAAAATAGCTGTATCGCGGGCATTGTAGCGTGGAGCCGGATCATATTGCTTATATGAAGCATCGTGCTCTTCATCGATAATTATAAGGCCAAGATTACTGAAAGGCAGGAACATTGCCGAACGCGCACCCAGCAAAACCTTAAAGGATTGCGTTCCGGTTCCGGAAACATGCTGCCATATTTCGACCCTTTCGTTTTCATTATATTTGGAATGATATACCCCGACTTCGGCACCAAAATACTTTTGTAAGCGGTTGATAATTTGTGTAGTAAGCGCAATTTCCGGCAACAAGTACAAAACCTGTTTGCCTTCATCAAGCATTCGCCGTATAAGTTTGATATAGATTTCGGTTTTCCCGCTGGAAGTAATACCATGAAGAAGGGTGACATTTTTTACGGTAAATGAATCCGTAATTTCCTGCATTGCAATTTGCTGGCTAGCTGTTAGCTCAATGCTTTCAGCGGTATGCGTAGCTTGCCGGTAATTGAGACGGCTGATTTCCTTATCGTATTCCTCGAAGACATTTTTTTTCTCCAGCGCCTTAAATTTTGAGGCAGCATCATCAATCCGTGCAAACATCTCTTTTCGCGAAACCTCCACAGGATTTTTCGACATGATTTTCGAAAGCTGGATATATTCAATCAAAAGATCGAGCTGCTTTGGGGCTTTTTTTTCAAGTTTATCATACAACTGCTGAAGCTGCTCCTCGCTGCTGTAGGCATCGGTAAGTTTTATAAACGAAAGGGTTTTCGGGGTAAAACGCTCACGTACTTCCTCTTCGGTAACGATATATCCTTTTTCGATCAGGTTGTGAATCAAAGGAATGATTTTAACCAAATCAGCAAAGCGGGATGCATCGGAAATGGATAAAGCACCGTTTTCTTTCAATGCCCGGAGCAGATTGTATTCCTTTTCCGAAAGGATTTTTTCACTGAGTTCTACACCATGTACAATCCTGATCTTTGATTCACTTGCCAGTTTAAGGGCAGCAGGCAAAGCGGCATTCATCACTTCGCCCACCGTGCAGCAATAGTAGGATGCTATCCATTCCCAAAGCCGGAACTGAAATTGGTTTGCCACAGGGTGAAGATCGAGCACGCCAAGAATGTATTTGGTTTCGATAGCAGGCGCTTTTTCAGTGATGCTGTGAATCAACGCAGTATATACTTTCTTTTTCCCAAACTGCACCACCACCCGCTTTCCCTCTTCCACCGACTCATTCAGGTCGAACGGAACGCGGTAGGTAAAATAACCCGCCACCGGCAATGGAAGTAAAACATTTACAAATAAGGTGGTGCGCATGGGAGTTAAAGTGAAGCGGAAAGCGAAGGTAGGGAATTTTGAAACCCGTAGTCTTTAGGAATAGCTATCCACAAGCACTATTTTTCGAGTTGTAATATATCCTCTATTTGCTTTCGATTAGCAGGCAAATAATTCGAAGCAACATCCCATATTATTTCATAATCAATACCAAAATATTCATGAGAAATTTTATTCCGTAATAAATACATTTCTGCCCAAGGGACGTCTGAATATTTTGCCTTTGTTTTAGCTGGCAAATTCTTTGCCGCTTCCCCGATTATTTCAAAATTTCTGATAACCGCATCAACGGTTTTATAATCTCTCGTAAAATCAGTAAAAGAAAGGGTATCAATATATTCGGCAATACGGTTCATAGCAAGAAGAAGATCTTCAAGATACATAACATATGTACGTTCCTCCTTTTTCAATCTATGCGTATTTAACCTGTTTGAGTATTCCCTCTTTGATTTGTTCTTTCAGCGCATTCTTGGTTACAAGGTCTATTTTGCGATTAAAGATATTTTCAAGATAGATTTGAAGGGTAAAGAATTTCCATCCTATGGGCCGTTCAAGTTCAACTAATAAATCAATATCACTTTCATCAGTATTAGTTTCATCAGAAAAGGAACCAAAAAGGCCAATCTCCTTGACTGCAAAGTCCTGATAAAGAGCTGGTTTCAACTCTTTTAGCTTCAGCAATATTTCATTTTTTGAAATCATATGGCAAATATAGCAATTTTTGATCAGGCAGAAACTTAACCAAAATGGCACTCACTTAAAATATTGATAGTTACTAATCCTCCAGATCATCATAATTTACCGGCGATTTTGGCGATTTTGATTCAGGCTTTACCGCTTTTGGTTCCGGTTTAGATATTTTAGGTTCCGGTTTTGCCTTTGATTCTTCCTTTGCGCTTTCCTCTGTTTTTGCCTTACGTGGCCTGAGTTCTCGGGTACGGGTAATTTTATAATCCCTCAGCTCGGTGAATTTATTTCCTTTCGACGGTTCACGATGTGGAGTAATTTCAGATGATGAATCCATATGACCTACGGCATTATCACCGTCCGGTTTTTCAGGGGCAAAATCAAATGCATTTTTCCGCGAAGGCTGTTCGCCAAGTTCCTCAATACGGGTAGCCGGTTTCAACTTTATTTTTTCAACTTTTCGGCGCTCAGGTCTGTCTTCATTGCCAAAACGGTTGCCTCGTTCAGGCTTTTCATCCCGACTGAAATCACTTCTGAATTCTTTCTTTTCGCGGGGAATAAATCCATTGTCGCCACTTTCTTCGCGAGGTTTGTATTCACGGGGCTTAAATTCACGCGATTTATAATCACTTCTTTCTGAGCCTTCGCTGTTTCTTCGGGGAGTTCTGCCTTCCGAATTGTCATCATCAGTATTGCCACGTCTTTTAAAACTGCCTTCATTTTCTTCGCGTGGTTTATATTCACGTGGCTTGAATTCGCGGGCTCTGGTTTCACTTATTGATCCTTCGCTGCTGCGTCGGGGTGCTCTTTTTTCTTCATTTTCGCCATCAGTGCCTTCGACGCGGGATTTATATTCACGGGGTTTTGGATCGAGAGAATCAAAGTTACCTTCAGGAGCTTCTTTGCTACGCCAGTCTGGTTTATCTTCTTTCTTTGAATAGTCGCGGGTATCAGGGATTCCATCTTCACCGGCATTTTCCATATATCGACCTCTTTTGCTGCCTTTATACAGATCGAAATGCTCAAACCTGCATTCAAGCGGACCATTGAAAACCGGCAATTTGGCTGTCGGCCTTAGACCGATGAAACTCAGTGCCCGCTGGTCGCTGCTGATAACCCATGCATGATAACCTGCGAATTCCTGTTTCAGGGTATTACCTATACTTTTATACAAGCCAATAATATCATTCAGACGGATGCGTTCGCCATAAGGTGGATTAATAACTATGAGTCCGGGTTCGCCTTCTGGCTTTTTAAGTTCAGAAAAAGCGTTCACCGAAAGTGTAATATCTTTGTGCAAACGGGCTGACTTTACATTAGCCCTTGCCGAAGCCAGGTTTTTAGGAGAAATGTCGCTGCCGATAATCTGGTATTCGAACTCAGTTTGTTTATCCTGTGCTTCCTTGGTTACTTCGTCCCAGAGCTTCTGGTCAAAATCGGGCCAATGCATAAAGCCGAATTCCTTACGATACATGCCAGCCGGGAAATTGTTCGCATACATGGCCGCTTCTATAGCCAGCGTTCCCGAACCACACATAGGATCGATAAAATTACAGTCGCGTTTCCAACCGGTAAGCATAATAAGCCCGGCTGCCAGCACTTCGCTCAGCGGTGCTTCGGCATTGGAAACCCGGTAACCCCGTTTGTGCAGCGACGCGCCCGAACTGTCGATGGAAACATCACAAATGCTGCCACGGATATGCACATTGATTCTTACATGTGGATTTTCGGTATCCACATTTGGCCGCCTGCCGTTACTCAACGTACGGAAACGATCGACAATGGCGTCCTTGGTAAGCAGTGCAACATAATGTGTGTGCGAAAGTTCCGAGTCGCTGGATACCGCATCAACGGCTAAAGTTTTAGTGAGTGTAAGAAAATTCTCCCAGGGATAAGCAGTAACCTGTGTGTATAAATCATCCTCATCGGCCATTTGGAACGAAAAAATCGGCATCAGAATACGCTGCGCTGTACGCAGGCAGTAATTTGCTTTATAAAGCATTCGCTTATCGCCTTCAAAACTTACCGCGCGGGTCAGTATTTCGACGTTGGCACCGCCCAGCTCACTAATTTCGGCAGCCAGCACTTCTTCGAGGCCTGCAATGGTTTTAACGATAAATTTCAATGGCTCTGCGCCGGTATGTAAATCTTCCAAAAGTATTTGTTTTTGCGATTGTGTAATCGAACTTATTTATTAATCAGATTGTCTATGAACGCGTGCTTATCAACAATATAACGTGTATGAGTTCCTTTACCGATCAAACCGGAGGTTTCAGATGCAGTGACTTCAAAAACCAGTTTCATACCTTCCGCATGGATTAACCTGGAATTGCATATTACTGTTTTACCGGGCAGTGTAGCCTTAAAATGTTTTACCGAGACTTCAGTTCCAACTGTGGTATAGGCTTCGGGCAGCATATTAGCGACACTTTCTAAGGCAGTTTGTTCCATAAGCGCAATCATAGCGGGCGTTGCAAATACTTCTACAGTACCCGATCCATAAGCAATTGCCGTTTTATCGGTAGTAACTGTAATTTCCTTTATTCCTTCGATGCCGGGAGTTAATTTGAATTCCATTTGGTGCTTAGTCAGAAAAATTGAGAATAAAAGTCTGCTTAAGCGATATATTCAAGCTTTGACTTACAGGGCAGATATCGACTGTGTGTCGGATAATTGCCTTCTGCTTTTCGGTGTATTTTATGGCAGGGAAATCCATTTCAACAATCACTTCCCCAACCCGGCGAGGATCCGAAGCCATTATTTTCGTAATTTTAATTGAAGTACCATCCACATTAAATCCATGGGTACGGGCCGCAATTCCCACAACCGTTATGGCACAGACGCCCAAAGAAGTTGCAAGCAGATCAGTTGGCGAGAAAGCCTCACCCTTGCCCTGGTTGTCGATTGGAGCATCGGTAATGAAGGTTTGCCCGGATTTTACATGTGTTGCTTCAGTGCGTAAATCGCCTGAATATATAACCCTCGAAGTTTCCATGGGAAAATGTTTATCGTGCAAAGATACGAAAGTTATCGAAGACGATGGATACCGAATACACCATATTGCATATATTGCTCATTTACAGCGCCTTTTTAGATTCAAATCCAAAGCCATGGATTATTAAACCCTGATTTTTGTGATTCGTGATTTACATACAGATTTAGAGGTTATCCTGTTTAATCTCCAATAATATTTCAACCCAAAATCTAAATAACACCGTAAAAGTCCAAAGTGCTTTGTGTAATTGTATAAAATATAGAGGATATATGGACTCCAATAGGTTTTCGTATCATAATCATTCATCCGAAATGCAGTTTAATTCAAATTTTCGTTAGTTTTGTTAAAAATATGTTAACTGCCAGATCCTATTAAATTTAACTCCCTAATGCTTAAGGTGTGAAGAAAAGGACATTTCTGATAATTGTTACTATTACCGGTATTGCTTTGGCAGGCATTATTTTTATACAGTTTTACTGGATCAGGAATGCAGTTTCGTTGCACGAAGATCAGTTCGATAACAGGGTACGGCTTGCACTCAAAGGCGCAGTTAATGAAATGTACGAAAATAGGTTGGACACCTGTGTTGAAGGCATTTTTTGTAACCGTAACTGCATACAAAAGGACAGCATTCTGAATAATGGCATTAATGCAGATGCGCTCCGACCGATTATAAAAAAGGAATTTTCCGAGGCTGGCCTTCATGAACCTTATGTATACGGAATTTATCGTTTGAATGCCATTCACGTAGATTTTATTTCAAAACCCGGGTTTGAGAAGCAGTTGCTGGAGTCGGATCATGAGGCATCATTATCATGCATTTTTAAAAATGACCAGGTGGTTCTTAAAGCATGGATCCCCGACGAAAAAAAACAGGTCATGCAAAGTGTTATCTGGTGGTTGCTGGTTTGCTTTTTTTTGATAGCGATTCTGGTTTTCGGGTTTATTTTCAGCATTTATTCATTTTTACGGCAGAAGAAAATCTCAGAGATGAAAACCGATTTTGTGAATAATATTACACATGAGTTTAAAACACCCATCGCCACAATTTCATTAGCCAGTGAAATGCTTCTGAAACCTTCGGTACTGGCATCCGAAGCCAAGGCCCGCAAGTATGCCGGCATTATCTATGACGAAAACATCAGGCTTAAAAACCAGGTGGAAAATGTGCTGCAACTTGCCGTACTCGATCGCGGAATGTATAATCTGAATTTCAAATCAATTGATATACACAAGCTTATACTTAAAATTACTGAAAGTTACCAACTCCTTATAAAAGAGAAGAACGGGACGCTGAAACTACAGTTGAATGCCACCAACTACCAATCGTATGCTGATGTAATGCATATCGAAAATGTTATTTCCAACCTGCTCGATAATGCCAATAAATACTCTCCTGTTAACCCTGATATTACGATAAGCACATTTAACCGTAACGACCATATTGTTGTTGCCGTTGAAGACAAAGGAATAGGCATAAGCAAAGAAAATCAGAAACACATTTTTAGGAAGATGTTCCGCGTGCATACCGGAAATGTTCACGATGTGAAGGGTTTCGGATTAGGGCTGTACTATGTTAAGCGTATGGTGGAAGCCCATAACGGAAATATCAATTTACACAGTGAACCGGGCAAGGGAAGCCGGTTCGAAATATCATTGCCACTCGATTTCCTGAGCCATATTTCACCTAATGAGTAAGTTATATGAAGACAAAAATATTACTGGTTGAAGATGATATTAACCTGGGCGATGTGCTCCGCGATTATCTCGAACTACAGGATTATGAGGTGGTAAGAGCTATGGATGGCGTTGAAGGACTGGAAAATTTCAAATCACAGGCTTTTGATCTACTGATACTTGATGTAATGCTGCCCCATAAAGATGGCTTTACGCTTGCCACTGAAATACGGGAAATAAACGGGCAAATTCCTGTTATTTTCCTTACAGCCCGCGGCCAGGCAGAAGATCGGGTAACCGGATTTAAGGCCGGTTGCGATGATTATATCACAAAACCATTCAGCAGCGAAGAACTCGAACTCCGGATCGGTGCTATACTAAAACGATGCAGGCATCTCGAAATAAATGACCACCCCGTCGCCATTAATACAAACGGGATTTATACATTGGGGAAATACACTTTTGATTCGGCAAATCACGAACTCCGGATAGCAGACTTACGCATCGGACTTACCACCAAAGAAGTTGAATTGTTACGGGTTTTGTACGCCCATAAAAACCAGCTTATCACCCGTGAAAAAACGCTGAATGCAGTCTGGGGCAGCGATAATTATTTTATTGGCCGGAGTATGGATGTTTTTATTACCAAACTGCGCAAATACCTGAAAGATGATCCGGATATTTCAATTGTAAATGTTCACGGAACGGGTTTCAGACTCGAAGTTAAAGAATGAAGAACCAAGATTCAAATCTCAAATTCCAAATCTCAAATTCCAAATCTCCAATTTATCATCTGCAGTTGTTCAAAGGGTTCTCCCCCACGGGGAGATATCCGAAGGACAGAGAGGTCTTTCCCAAGTTTCAAGTTCCAAATTCCACGTTCCAAAACTCCAAATAATCATCAGAATTTGTTTAATGGATTCTCCCCCACGGGGAGATGTCCGAAGGACAGAGGGGTCTTTCCCAGATTCCAAGATCAAAATCCAAATCCGAAATGCAAAATCCGAAACCTAAAATGCGAAATCCGAAATCTAAAATCTAAAATCTTCCACATGACCATAGAACAACTTCAGCAAACCATTGACCAGTGGATAAAAACAACCGGTGTACGTTATTTTAATGAGCTCACCAATACTGCTCTTCTGATGGAGGAAGTTGGAGAAGTGGCGCGCATAATGGCACGCAGGTATGGCGAACAAAGTGAAAAGGAATCAGACAAAGGCGCTGATCTGGCCGATGAAATGGCTGATGTTTTGTTTGTGTTGGTTTGCCTTGCCAATCAAACCGGCGTTGACCTGACAGCGGCAATGGATAAAAATCTGGAAAAGAAGACCCTGCGCGACAAGGACAGGCATCGCTTGAACCCGAAACTTTGAATTAAGCTCTGAACAGTTTAGCTTTTAACCTTTTTCTGCCGGAAGCAATTCACTCCGGGTAATATGGTAAGCGTCTTTGTATGTACTGTTCAGTTCCGATTTACATATTTTAAACAACTCCTGATATTTAATAGAAAGTAGTAAATCATTTTCAATATACGATTTTCTTATAAACTTTTCCAATAATTCAACCCGCACAAAGTTATCATGCCAATACCCTACAGAAGTTTCAATTTTGTGCAGTGAATCAACCGACACATCGCCGAATCTAAAATCGGGGTAACTATGATGTATAATATTTAAAATATACTTTATCTGTTTGATAATGGTACGGATAAGATGCAGATCCTGCTCATTCATTTTTGTGGCAGATAGTCTGATTGCCTTTAAATTCAAACTCGCCAGAACCTTTCCGGCTCCTTTCAAAATGATTTCATCGCTCACCAGTGCAAGCCAATCACCGATTTTATGAAGAGAAGTATCAGCAGTGGCATGCGAAAGAAGATGAAGAGGCTTCCTGCCAAAACGCGAAATTCGCTTTTTCTCCCGTTTAAGGAGCCATTTATTGAATTCAGGATAATCAATCCCTGTCTGATCCTGAACCGAAACAAGCATATGTATTTGCACCTGTGTATCGCGTAATTGACCAGCTAACCGGAATAGCCGTCTTACCTGATTATTCAAATGGATAAGCTTATCCACTTCGTCCGGACATAACTCCTCCGCCAGTTTGTGAAAAGCCCTTAGCTTTTTAATGCTAAGCCTGAGTTCGTGAACCATTTCAGCCTCAGCATGAACTATGCACAGCTCAAGGTAATTTTGGATATTACGATGCTGATGGAGATAATATTCATGGATGGATTCGTGGGCGGGCATAGGGGGTTATGAGTTAGGATTTAGGGATTGTGAATTGTCAAGAAGGAACTTGTTGATTGGAAATTGATACTTGAGATTTAAAATTTGGATCTTTGAATTTGGATCTTACCTTCTGGATCAGAATCCTTCTCCAAAAATAAGCATTTTTACCTGAACTTCCGAAAATGGCCTGAAAGTGGCCGCCAATGGTATCATTCCTTTGCCTAATTTTGTAATCTTTTACAAAAACTTCTTATGCAGGGAATTACAAAGGCAATCCTAATACTGCCTTTTCTTTTTTTACTCCTTAACTTTCAGTTAATTGCTCAAACGACTTTAATAAGAGGTAGGATTGTCGATTTCGAAACCCGCGATGCGCTTGCTTTTGTCAGCATCCAGGTTAATGATGGTCCCGAAGGATGTATTTCGGATATCGACGGCAGGTTTAATTATCAGTCAGCCAGCCCCATAAAGAAATTAACACTTTCCTACATTGGCTATGAATCGATGGTTTTCATTTCTGAAAACGATGGCAAGGACGTTCTCATCCGTTTACAGAAAATTTCCTACGAACTCCCGGAAATTGTAATTATGCCCGGAATAAATCCTGCCAACCGTATTATCAGCCAGGTAATTGCCAACCGCAACGTTAATGACCATGAGCATCTGCCTTCATTTTCATATACTGCGTACGAAAAAACCATTTTCGGGCCTGAAACAGATAGCATTCCACCGATCGACAGTATTACAGATATCCAAAATTATCTTAAAGTGAAAGAGTTTTTCAGAAAGCAACACCTTTTTATCATGGAAAGTGTTGTGAAACGAAATTTCAAATTTCCGGCAGACAACTATAATAAAGTTATAGCCAGCCGTGTTTCGGGTTTCAGTGATCCGTTATTTGTATTTCTTATTTCCCAGCTCCAATCCACTTCTTTTTATAAGGAATTGATTCGGATTGTCGGTACCGATTATGTTAATCCCATCTCAGAAGGCAGTTTGAAAAAGTATTATTTTGAAATCCAGGATACTATCATTGAGCCGTACCCATATGATACTACTTATGTTATTTCATACCGGCCTTTACTTAAAACCAATTTCAACGGACTTAAGGGCTCACTTGCTATAAGCACTAATGGCTATGCAATACGAAACGTAATTGCCAGGCCAGCGATCGACGAGGGTTCAGTGTCGGTAAAAATCCAGCAATTGTACGACTTTGTCGATAATACGCATTGGTTCCCGTCGCAACTCAATACCGATCTGGTTTTTAAAACAAGGGATGTGGTTATCGACAGTACACATAAAAGAAGCATAAAAATACTGGGACGTGGAAAAAGCTATATCACAGATATTAATCTGAATCCCCAACTCAGGAAAAATCAGTTTGGAGTTTTCGAAGTGGATGTACAACCTGATGCATATACTCAGCCGGAAGAAATATGGAATAAATACCGGGTAGATTCGCTTACTCAAAAAGAACAAATGACCTACCAGGTTATGGACAGCTTCGGCAAAGCCAAAAACTTCGACCGTATGACCAGTAAGCTTAATACACTGATGACCGGCTCCATCACCTTCGGATACATCGACATTTATCTGGATAATCTTATCAAAGTGAATCGCTACGAGGGTTTCCGTACCGGTTTAAAGATTTCAACATCCAATAAAGTTAGCACCTGGTTTAAGATAGGCGGCTATGGAGCATATGGGTTTAAGGATAAAAAATATAAATATGGAGCCGACGGAACCGTAGTTTTCGATCCTTTCCGCAATTTCAATCTTAAAGCACTTTTTTATGATGATGTGGATGAGGCTGGTGCAGATGATTCCTATGGACTTGGCCGAAACCTTCTGAATCCTGAAATGTTTCGAGAAATACTGGTCAGCCGTATGGATCACACACGACGCTACAAGGCAGATGTAAGTTCGAGGATTTTTAAATATCTTACCCTGGGAGCCGGGTTTTCAGTTTATAAACGTATACCGCTGTACAATTACAGCTACTTTGTTAATTCCGCCGAAAATATCCTGGTAACCACATCGGATTTTACTTTTACCGAAGCCTCCCTTGTTATGCGTTATGCGTATGGCGAAAAGTTTATGAAAAATACGCGTTCCATCCTTTCTCTTGGAACGCATTATCCGATCATTCAGTTTGCAGCCACGCACGGCTTTAACAACATTCTTGGCGGTCAATACATTTATAATCGCTTCGACCTTAAAGTTACCAAATCGTTTTTTACAAAATATGTTGGAACCACTTCGTTTACCTTCGAAGCAGGTTTTATTGACCGCGATATCCCGTATGTGAATCTCTTTAACGCAAAAGCATCATTCATCTCATTTAACCTGTATTCACCTGGCAGTTTTGCCACCATGCGGATGAGCGAATTTACTTCCGACAGGTATGCATCTTTATTCCTGAGTCATAATTTCGGGACATTACTTTTCCGTTCCAAATATTTTTCACCTGAACCTGAAATAGTTACGAACCTTGGAATCGGATCTCTCCGACATCCCGAAAACCACCTGGGCGAAAATATAAAGAGTTTTGAAAAAGGATACTTTGAATCAGGCCTGGTTATAAACAAAATTATCCGGCTAACTTTTACTGACCTCGGAATCGGATGGTTTTACCGGTATGGACCCTATGCCATGCCAACGGCAAATGAAAATATGGCATGGAAAATCGCTTTCCAGTTTGTATTTTAGGGATTGTCGGTTACAAGGATTTTAAATTAATTTTGCAATAGTTTTTACCCTAAGTTACATCGAAAACACTTCTTTCAACTTATGAACCTGAATGATTTTCAATCAGCCATAAAGCAGGGAATACCTGGCTTTTTACCGCAACCGATTCCATACGATTCGCAGGTAAATCACGCCCCTGTGCGAAAAGACATATTATCCGCATCCGATAAAAAATTAGCTATCCGCAATGCTCTGCGCTATTTTGATGCAAAAGATCATGCCGTACTGGCCAAAGAATTTGCCGAAGAACTAAAGAAATACGGTCGTATTTACATGTTTCGCTTCAGACCGGAATACCCGATGTTTGCAAGGCCAATAGATCAATATCCGGCAAAATGCAAACAGGCTGCCGCTATTATGATGATGATTCAGAACAACCTTGATCCGGCAGTGGCACAGCATCCCCACGAACTGATTACGTATGGCGGAAATGGTGCAGTATTCCAAAACTGGGCACAGTATCTGCTTACTATGAAATACCTTTCGGAAATGACGGATGAGCAAACGCTCGTAATGTATTCCGGCCATCCTATGGGATTGTATCCTTCGCACAAGGAAGCACCCAGAGTGGTGGTTACCAATGGGATGATGATACCTAATTATTCGAAACCCGACGACTGGGAAAGGTTCAATGCGTTGGGAGTTACACAATACGGGCAAATGACTGCCGGATCATATATGTATATTGGTCCGCAGGGAATTGTTCACGGAACTACAATCACGGTTCTGAATGCCGGGCGTAAAGTGGAAAAAGCGAACGAAGGTCTTGCCGGGAAACTGTTTGTAACCTCCGGACTTGGCGGTATGTCGGGAGCACAGCCTAAGGCAGCCGTAATTGCTGGAGCAATAGGCGTTGTGGCTGAAATAAATCCCAAAGCTGTGCATACCCGCTTTTCGCAAGGCTGGGTTGATGAAGTTTATGATGATTTAAATAAAATAATTGAAAGAATCAGGCAGGCTAAAACCGAAAAAATTGCCGTTTCAATCGCATACCAGGGGAATATCGTCGATTTATGGGAAAAACTGGCTGATTCAACTATTGAAGTGGAAATGGGTTCCGACCAGACTTCGCTTCATAATCCATGGGCAGGCGGCTATTATCCTGCCGGACTTTCTTTGGAGGAATCGAATCATATGATGGCCTATGATCCTGAAAAGTTCAAAGTAAAAGTTCAGGAATCATTGCGCAGACAGGTGGTGGCTATCAACCGGCTGACAGAAAAAGGAATGTATTTTTTCGATTACGGAAATGCATTTCTACTTGAGGCATCGCGTGCCGACGCTAATATAATGAAACCAGATGGCACATTCCGCTATCCATCGTATGTACAGGATATTATGGGTCCCATGTGTTTTGATTTTGGATTCGGTCCATTTCGCTGGGTGTGTGCCTCGGGCGATCCAACGGACCTTGATTTGACCGATCAGATTGCTATTGATGTTCTTGAAAAGCTTGCTTTGGAATCACCTCCTGAAATCATGCAGCAGATGCATGATAACATCCGCTGGATCAGGGAAGCCAAGCAGAACAGACTGGTTGTCGGCTCACAGGCACGTATTTTATATGCCGATTGCGACGGACGCACAGCCATTGCAACTGCATTTAACGAAGCGATCCGGCAAGGTAAATTAAAAGGTCCTGTTGTGCTTGGGCGTGATCATCATGACGTATCCGGCACGGATTCGCCTTACCGTGAAACTTCCAACATATACGACGGATCAAGCTTTACGGCTGATATGGCTGTCCAGAATTTTGTGGGTGACAGTTTCCGCGGCGCAACCTGGATTAGTCTGCATAACGGCGGTGGCGTGGGCTGGGGCGAAGTTATAAACGGTGGTTTTGGCATGTTACTCGACGGCAGCACCGAATGCGACTGCAGAATAAATTTGATGCTGCATTGGGATGTTAACAACGGCATTTCGCGCCGCAGCTGGGCCCGCAACGAAGGCGCTGTTTTCAGCATCAAAAGAGCCATGGAAAAAGAACCCAGGTTAAAAGTTACTTTGCCCAATATGGTTGAGGACGAATTGCTGGAAAATCTTTTCTAGGTTCAGTGTCTGCGCACCTTTTTTCAGGTGTCTGACACTGTCACAAAGTTTCAAAATGCAAAGAGGCAGATGGTAAAAGCCTGCCTCTTTTTATTTATCATTTAAACCAATATCCTTTGCAAATCTACTTGACGAATCGACTTCGTTGAGAAACCAAAGTATTGCAATTCTATCTCCTTGTCTCCTTGTCTCCGTGTCGCGTTGTCTCCCCTTCTCCCACTCTCCCCTACTCTCCCTCTTTAATTCGGAAATAATCCTTATAAATCCCTAAAGTCCGAACTCCGTCTTAATCTTATCTAGGCTATCAACCTTTTCCCAGCCAAAAAATTCAACTTCCTTAAAGTATTTATCTTTCCCATTAATTTTTTCAGTGCGGGTGCTGCCGTTTTTGTAATAAACTTCAACCTCGGCTGTATAATAATCGCGGCCAAAATGCCCATACGAAGCAGTGCGTTCAAAAATCGGGTTCTTCAATCCAAAACGCTGAACAATAGCATAAGGACGCATATCGAAAATCTTGTGCACCTTTTCAGCAATCTGTCCGTCAGTAAGCTTTTTGCCTTCAGCATCTTTTACTTTGGCTGTTTTGTATGTGTTTACATAAACTCCTACAGGCTCTGCAATTCCAATTGCATAAGCAACCTGAACCAGAACTTCGTCGGCAACACCTGCTGCAACCAGGTTTTTCGCAATATGACGTGCAGCATAAGCAGCAGAACGATCCACTTTGGAGGAATCTTTTCCTGAGAAAGCGCCACCGCCGTGAGCACCTTTACCGCCATAAGTATCAACAATGATTTTACGACCTGTAAGACCTGTGTCTCCATGAGGTCCGCCGATTACAAACTTGCCAGTTGGGTTTACAAAGTATTTAACGTCATCGCCAAATAGCTTGCGAACACGTGCAGGCAGGGTGCGTTTTACGCGTGGCAGAAGAACATTTTTAACATCATCGGCAATCTGATCCTGCATTGCTTTTTCGGCCTTTTTTGCAGCTTCGCGCGATGAATCAGCTGGAAGTACAAATTCGTCATGTTGTGTCGAAATCACAATGGTATCAATACGTACAGGGCGATTACGCTCGTCATATTCAACCGTTACCTGCGATTTGCTGTCGGGACGCAGGTATTTCATTTTTTTACCTTCGCGGCGGATGGCAGCCATTTCCTGAAGCATGATATGTGATAGTTCTATCGGCATCGGCATCAGGTTATCCATTTCGTTGCTGGCATAACCGAACATCATACCCTGGTCGCCGGCACCCTGATCTTCAGGATTACCTTGATCAACGCCCATAAAAATATCATCCGACTGATCGTGAATAGTCGAAATTACACCGCACGAATTATTATCAAAACGGTATTCTGCCTTGGTATAGCCAATGCGCTCAATGGTACGGCGTACAATTTTCTGAATATCAACGTAACCGGTAGTACGAACTTCGCCGCTACAAACAGCCAGGCCGGTGGTTACAAGAGTTTCGCAAGCAACTTTGCTCTCGGGGTCAAAGCGTAAAAATTCATCCAGCAAAGCATCTGATATCTGGTCTGCAACTTTGTCGGGATGCCCTTCCGACACACTTTCTGATGTAAATAAGTAACCCATCTCTATATGGTTAAGAGTTTAAAATTTAAAAAAAATTCAGGGAAGAATCAGATTCTGCTTGCGGAGATGTGTTTTAGCATTTTTTATTGTGGTTGCAAGCAATCAAATTTTTCCACTCAATAAGGACACAAAGATATATTTTTTTATAATACCATTAAAAAAAAGACGGGATTTCTTACTATTCCGCTTTGCCTTTACAGTCCTCATAATTTTGCATTTCACCATTTAAAATAAAGGCATATCTTTATTTCATTCATTACCTTAGCGGCCTGAAAATTTTAGTTTATGAAAAAATATTATTTCGCAATGTTGCTACTTTCAACCACATTACTAAGTAAAGCTCAAAATCCTGTATCCTACGTAAATCCATTTATCGGCACTAACGAAATGGGGCATACTTATCCGGGAGCCACCGTGCCATTTGGCATGGTACAACTTAGTCCCGAAACGGATACTATTCAATATTCAATCGGGAAAGGATATATAAAAGAGGTATATCGTTATTGCGCCGGATATCAATATTCAGATAAAACCATAGTAGGTTTCAGCCACACTCATTTCTCAGGCACCGGCCACAGCGACCTTGGCGATTTCCTGATGATGCCGACCACCGGTCCCGTTCAATTAAATCCCGGAACTGCGGATCTTCCTGAATCTGGTTACCGAAGCCGTTTTTCGCACACTACTGAAAAAGCTTCTGCCGGATATTATTCTATAGATCTTAGTGATTATAACATCAAAGCCGAACTCACAACCACTGCAAGAGTAGGATTTCATAGATATACTTTCCCGGAAAGTTCAAAGGCAAATATTATTTTGGATTTGGTTTCGGGCATTTACAATTATGATGGCAAAGTGGTATGGAGTTCCGTAAGGGTTGAAAATGACACACTAGTTACCGGATACAGGCAGACTCAGGGGTGGGCACGCGAACGGACAATGTATTTTGCCATGGTTTTTTCGAAACCCATACGCAATTATGGTTGCCGCGATGAGGAAAAATTGGTGTACAGCGATTTTTACAGAAAATTCAATACCACGAAAGATTTTCCCGAAATGTCGGGCCGTAAACTGAAAACATATTTTAGTTTCGATACAAAAGCCGGTGAACAGATCCTTGTAAAATTCGCTCTTTCATCAGTAAGTACTGAAGGTGCCATCAAAAACTTAAGGGCAGAAATCACCGACTGGAACTTCGACCGTGTGCGCCAGGAAGCCGAAAACGCCTGGAACAAAGAACTGAGCCGCATAACTATCGACGCATCCAAAGAAAAGAAGATCATTTTCTATACCGCCATGTATCATGCTTTCCTCTCTCCTACTCTTTTTATGGATGTGGATGGCGAATATCGAGGGCTCGATCATAACAATCACCATGCTAACGGATTTACCAATTACACGACTTTCTCGTTGTGGGATACATACAGGGCGCTACACCCTTTATTTACGCTGATTCAGCAAAAACGCACTTCGGATATGATAAACTCCATGCTGGCACATCAGCAGCAAAGTGTGCACCACATACTGCCAGTCTGGAGCCATTATGCCAACGAAAACTGGTGCATGATTGGCTATCATGCTGTTTCTGTAATTGCTGATGCCTATATGAAAGGGATATCCGGATTCGATCCGCAGAAAGCACTGGCTGCATGCATTGCCAGCTCGACATATGCACCTTATGACGGAATTGGTGACTACATGAAATATGGTTTCGCTCCGGCAGATAAATCTTCGAATTCAGCTTCCAAAACCCTCGAATATGCCTACGACGATTATTGCATCAGCCAAATGGCAGATAAAATGGGTAGACCAGAGATTGCCGCAAAGTATGCCAAAAGAGCCGAAGCTTTCAATTTTGTTTGGGACGGCAGCACAGGATTTATGCGGGCAAAAAAGAGTGACGGAACTTTTCAGACGCCATTCGATCCCTGGAGTACCGAAAGGCAAGGCTTTATCGAAGGTAATGCCTGGAATTACTCCTATTCCGTTCAGCAGGATCCTATGAAGCTGATTGCTCTGAGTGGCGGGAACAAGAAATTCATTGCACATCTCGATTCCCTTTTCAGTCAGAAGTTGGACGAAAAATATTTTGAAGAATCAGAAGATATTACTGCTGATGGTATGATCGGGAATTATGTACATGGCAACGAACCCAGCCATCATATTCCATATTTGTACGTGTTTGCAGGGCAGCCCTGGAAAACCCAGGAACGCATCCGTCAGATTGTAAATACCATGTACCATAATACAACCGACGGGCTATGTGGAAATGATGACTGCGGACAAATGTCGGCCTGGTATGTTTTCAGTTCATTGGGATTTTACCCGGTATGCCCGGGAAGCAATGAGTATGTAATTGGTGCTCCTTCCGTTGATAAAGCTACACTTAATCTGGAAAACGGGAATCAGTTCACTATAACTGCCAAAAATTTAAGCGACAAAAATATTTATATCCAACGCATTCTTCTTAACGGAACGCCTATGCATTCTTTCATTCTGAAGCACGAAGACATTATGATAGGCGGAAATCTGGAGTTTGTGATGGGAGCAAAACCG
>JBBRYZ010000063.1:0-22382 GCA_038237165.1 Bacteroidales bacterium
AATAAGCCAGCCTTCTCTTGAGCAATACCATGTCAAATTATTTTGGCATGTTTTGCTCCGGAATGACTGGCCTACTTTGCTCCGGAATGGTGGCCTACTTTAGTCCGAAATATTCAATTGAGTAATTTATTTACATATTATAGCCTGGCAGCAAAAAACTTCACCATGCAGCTAACTGAAAGCATTGGAATGAGAAGGCTTTCATCCATTTTGATACCATAGATCAAAGATATTCAATACCCCCCCCCACCCCGGGGTACAGGCACGATGACGGGTATGGGTCCCTTGACCCCGGGTCTATTCTATGTGGGGACACCATTGTTTTAGGATGTACCTAAATTGACCACAAAAGTTATTAGAAACCGTGGATTGTACAATGTTTTTCCATAATTTTATGTCACTGACAATACACCATGAATCATGACCATAAACGATTTTTTTAGGCTTTATCCAGTAACAGCCAAAGGCTTTGGAAAAATGATTGGTTACACCCCTAAACAGATGTATAATATCTTACACAGACATACTGTCTTGCCAGATGAAGAGATTAACTTATTCAATCAAGCGGTTCAAGCGCTAAGTTGGCAACTGAGCAAAACATATGTCCATTGTGATTTATCGTACCAGGCTAAATGCAGGTTTTGTAGGAAGAAATTCACAGCAAGGGATTATGGGGAGAGATCAGCTATTTACAACTATCATGGGTTGGTTTGTGATAAATGTATTAAGACTTTACCTCCTGTGAGTGAGGCAGACATTGTTTGAACAACGTTGAAAGCAAGTGCCGACCAATGATGTTTTTATCTTCTACATACAACTTAGTTTGCAGGAGGGCTGACAGAGCTGATAAACCAGGGTAACTTTCCGGTATAGTCATCCAATGAACAGTATCAATCTTATGTATTACTTGGGCTACCCTATCTGATACATAACGATTTAGCTTTGGGTAATCGCATCCAAGAGGGTGTTTCCACTTATACATTTTGTTGGCTACTGTAGCTTCTTTGCTAAATTATTCATAATCGGTAAAGTAGCTTTTAATATTACCAAGAATGTTACCATCAGTAATCATGTGAAACATGCCTCCTACTTTGTGCTCAAACTTGGGAATAGCTTTATTATCATCACCAAGTATTTGTTTCTCTCCTTGAATGATCCAGACCAATCTCAACCCAGAGTCTTTTAGGATTTTTTGCATGTGATCTTTTTGCATTAAGAGACAAGTGGGGCCTTTTTCATAAACTGATGGATCAAAGCAGACCAATTTATTTTGTTCATCTACATAGTGCCCCTCTTTATTAGTCGGCTTTAGTCCAAGTGAAAGTAAAACAGTTGGCTTATGATATGCAATAGCTTCTTCCTTGGAACAGTCAAATTCCTCCTCCCACAAAAAATAGAGGGAGGTTTTATGAGCAATTGCAACTTGCTTTCCTGACTTCCGGTCTATAAGTTTAACAGGAAGAGAATCACCACCATAATAGGGAGTGAGTTCAAAAAAAAGAGAAGCAGGAGACCAATAAAATTCGCGGCTGAATATTTCATAACGACTTGACAGATTAGGCATCCAGTTAATCGAAACGTTTTTGGTATTATCAATCGTGAGCATTTGCCGTAGTTCTTTGGGTTTAACCAACCAACTACCAATGTCATACCAAATCCTTTTGCCATTTGCACTCCATTTGTCCTTACCTATTTTTTTTAGTTCACGCCAATCAGGGTGCATACTTAAGTTTAGCCACTCTATACCATCTTTGTCAGTTACAGTTATCAGTTTTTCAATTGGTGGAAAATCGGAAATATCACTTTTCCATTGCTCTGCATCTTTCCTCCAATTCACATATTGAGTGGGAACCCACCAAGGTAATTCGCCCGATTTTTTCAGGTAACTCTCATTTTGGGTCGTTTTAATTGTAATTGTTGGGTCAATATCCCGGACATATGGATTCCAAGGGCCATCATAATGGCTGTACTTCTTTTTTTTGCTCCACCCGTTGGCCGATTGATCAAATAACTTATAATTATCCGCAACTTTTGCAAGGATTTCATGAAAAACTATCCATTGATATTTTTTTCCGATTCGTTCCTTGTGTCCTGTACCACGCCCCGATCCTTGGCTGGAATCGAAATTTGTAAAGACTTCCGGGTCATATCCCAATTCAAAAATTCGCTCGATGGCATAATTACTCAAACCATCATAATCAACTTCCCAATCACTTAATGCGCTTTGAAAGGTGTATCTACCAAAATCGCCATAGCCAGCTGTTCCTCTACCATACTCGGTGGTCATTGAACTGAAAATGGCGGTAGTGCCCCACAGTTCCCTGCCATGATGCCCTTCTTCACCCTTATAATTGAATTTTTTATCAATTTCATCTATTGTAGGCAACTTACTGGGCAATTTGCTTTTGTATGGCGGTCTTATTTTTTCAGCTTCAATTTTTGGCTTTAGTTTAAGATGAAGAGCATACTCAATAACTCCACGGGCATAGTCTCGCAACAGAATATGAGGGTACACATATTCGGTATTAAAGATTGTTGTGTATATGTATTCACTTAATTGAATGAGTGAATGCTTATCCTTTGTTCGTAATGCGCATCCATATGCTACAGCGTATAAACGATCATAAACATAGGGGTCATTAACTCCTTCAAATTGTTGAAGCACCTTTATTAAGATTAAAATCTTGTCTTGAAGAAGATTCACCATTGCTTTTGTGGCAGCATCTCTCAAGTATCTGTTTGAACTGGTAAAGAACCAACCTAACATTATGGCAGCCAGCCTTGCCGATTCATCACCAACCTCCACTTTCGCGTGATCACTCCACGCCCAATCAATTAACCTTTTAACAGAATTTGGGCCTGACTGTTCACCATATTTATTTTGTAACCACGTTGTCCACCAAGAATCCCTTTGCGATAATGTGCTATTGAATAAGTTTTTGTGAAGTCTATCGGCATTGAAGAAAAAATTAGGTTTGATAGCCAAAAGGATGGAGGCATCTAAAAACCTGAAAGTCAATTGCTCATTTTTCACTAATACTTCATTCACATATGTAAGTGAAGACTCAACAACAGTATCAGCACGTCTCCAGACTAGTCCCTCAATAAAGGCTATTGCTGTAGAGGAGTAATTGGCAGCAAATGGAGCGACTTCGTGAAGTTCCTTGCCAACCCGCTCAGGCACTTGGATTGACAATGCCTCCACAATGTTTTGGTTATAGTTTGCTGTTTGCCTATCTTTTATTAGCTCGTGCAGCGCGCCTGAGGCAAAGGATTTGTTCGGGTCTTTTACATCCAGATATTTATCGAGTAAAGCAGATGCAATAATGTGGTCTTGAAATCGCTGGTATGCAAAGTGAATACCGTCATATTGCTTACGGTCTTTCCAATACAAGTCTTCGTTAATCACTCCTTCGGAAATTAACCGTTTGAGGTATTGCTTGTCATCACTACCACACTTACCCGAAAAGGTATTGCTGGTTATTTCTTCACCTGTTTCGTATCGTAAATGATATTTGCCTTCTTCAACCATTTTTAGCAGGATTCCATCTACTGCCTTCCTGAGTAGTTTTAACCTTATATCATAGTCGAGTTGATCTGGTTGCGATAGTTTGTGTTCAATGCCATTAATGTAGTATTCAATTATCGTTGAAATCCCTTGGTACCCATCAGGAACCATTGTAAATCCCTTTTTATAAAGCCCTTCACAAAAAAGTTTGAGAAATAGTGGATTTTGAAATTCTGGATGCAATACTGGGGAACTTGGCGGAACGATGTTGTAATGACGGAAAAAATGCGTTGAGGCTTCGTACTCCATCCCTTTAAATCCTGGATGGAACACACGTGAAGCTATTGACGCATTAACATCGCTTTCAGGAGCAATTAGATTTTCAAAAGAATCACGGATACTTACAATGACTCCTAACCAAGAGTAGTGATGAAATGAACGTATGAAAGATTTTAGTTTTTTAGGCCATACTCGCTTGCCGTTCCCTTCATTGAGGGCATCTATAATGATGATGATACGACTTTGTTGACTTTCAGCTTTGGCATTCAAAGCACCAAGTAAAACATTTTCATTCCCGTTTATGCGTAGCTGATTTCGAAGAATTTGTGTCCACGGCATTTCATTGGTCGAAAAATTTTCTCCCAATAGTAGAAGGCTTGTTTTGCCGTTTCGTTTTCTTTCCTCAACAATGTCGGCAAGGGAATGTGATTTTCCGATTCCAGCAGGGCCTATGAGTATTAGTGAGGGATTGTTAGCTATCGCACATTCATCTGAATACAGAAAATCTTGGAAGTCATTTATTGTATTTTCAAGTTCCCTTACCTCACTTAGTTCGTGGCTAAAAGGTCGGGAGTAAGAATTGATCTGTTCTCCTTTCTCCTGTATAGCTTTTTCCCGTTGATCTCTCCATTCATACAGTTGATCTGATATGACTTTCACCGCATCAGCGACATTATCCAAGTGCAGTTTAATGGATTGAAAAGGAATCAAATCTGTGCCTGTAAACGTAATGGCTTCGTAGGTTTTTTTGAGGTCGTCTATAGTTTTGTTGAGGTTTGTTATTTGCCCTTTGAGCTCCTTTTGTTTCGATTTCAAATAAGTCCTTCGATGTTTTTCGAGAACTTCTTCAAAGTAGCTATTAATTTGATCTTCAAAACCGAAATCCCGATCGAACCCATCGAAAAAACGGAAAAAGGGTTGGCTAAAGTTTAGTTCAGGAGTATATCTGCCACCGAGCGCGTCAATACTGTCCTGATTTTTCACGTTGAACCAATCAGAAGTAAACTCCGATTCATTGAAAAAATAGTAAACCAGCCCCTCGTTTTCTATTTTCCGTAGCCGAGTTTCAAGCTCATGTTTTCCCCAATACTCAAATGAAACTTTCAACCTTTTTGATACAGCATATTTTTGCCAGTCAGCTACATGGTCTTTCCATTTCTCAAGCATAGATTTTCCATGGCCTTTTCCGTCAGGTCGATCAACAGGTATTACTACATAGTATTTTTCAAGAGTAGAATGATTGTCTATGGCCGTTTTTACCGACTTGTCTATCTGCGACCATTGATTGTCGGAAAGGCTATTGGTGAAATACTTGGCTTGCCAACAATGAATTTTACCATCGCTTAGCTCCCAAAAACATTCTTTTCCTGCATCAGGTTTGCCAATTCGAGTAAAGTGCTTCTGCTTGCCTATTTTCTCTTGACCTGCCAGTTGGCAAACCAATTCCTCAAACCCTTCTCTTTGGCCGTCAATTGCTCTGATATTGTTCCAATTAATCTTCAAGGTTCTTTTTCTATAGTAATCAACGTTTGAGACTATTAATAGTGTCGACTTGGGTAGTTATTCACTATCGACCATCACGAATGTAAATGCGGGCATCAACATAACTGCCAATTATGTACTTTAACTGCCATGTTTTATAACCTACAGTGTTATCTACTGATATACTTAAGTCTCGCGGGCTAACAAGTTCTTTAATCAAAGGTATGGCATTTATATAATAGTTCTGTAATACAAGGGAAAAATGTGTAATTATGAATAGTTTTTTGGGGTTGTTATCAAAGATTCCCGGAACTATTAAGCATTCATTAATATTATATTTCGAAATAATGTCATAATTCTGGTTGGTCAACTTTAATCGAATTTCGATTTCCCTAATGGTGTTGAAGAAGATGCGACGGTTGGACACGATTAGTTTCTAATAATGAATGTGGAGGTTAGATTGGGAGAAAAGGAATGGCCAATTGCATAAATAACATCACAAGATTATATTCCTTAAATCATTTATACCCTACCCCATACCACCCCCTGGAGCACGATGGCGGGCATAGGTACTACACCGGGGTGTATTGTCTACTTATGGCGATCCTTAATTAGGCTGTAGTATTTATTTCTGATATGATATGTTCAAGACTGTTTATAAGATTGATGCTGGGTGATATAGTGTCGATTATTCAATCCGTATCTTAAAAGTTCTTGTTCCATTGGTATCAGTTATGGTAACAGTAGCTGTAGCAGCTGATATAGTTCCATCATAATCCGTTTCAAAATATAAAGATCCACCACTATAATAATAGCCCTCACTATTGTATCCCGAATGTACTGACCCCCCGTTGCCAAAATCAATTTCTGATACTTTATCATAGCTAACTTTTACATTTAACGTATAGGTCTCATATGTGCCGGTACTGTAATTAGAATATTTGACTCTTGCTTTATACCATCCATCATCTATACCACCAGAAGCAATCGAGAGTTCACTATTCGATTCATGTAAGATATTTTTTGGAAATGCAAGTGATGATAGTCCTGTAAGCAAGAGCACGAAGAATAAAATTAAATTTTTCATAATTATTATAGTTTGTTTAAATGACAGATTGTAAATATATGATTCTAAGAAGATGTAATATTAGAAATAAATCTAAAAACTACAATTTAAATAGCAATTATTTTTTTTTCACATTCAAACAACTATTTAAGAGAATAAAATCGTCGTCATGTCACTATATCCCACAACACCATTAAGCATCATGTTTTCAGAAAGATTTGATAAACATAGCAAACAATATGGCAAACATTCACATATTGACATATAACATCAAAATTGCTAAATATTGTGAAGTTGTTTCAAAATAATTTTTCAATTATCAACTTTCCATCTATCTATTCAATATATTTGATGCTTATTTACAATAGACTTTTAATTTATGCGGATTCATTTAACTATCAATGCAAAGAACATTACCATTCCTTTTGACCATCAGCATTTGTTGGCCGGTACTATTAACAAGTGGCTTCATATGCCAGGTGAGCATGGTGAAATATCACTATATTCTTTCTCCAGGCTTAAAGGTGGTATGAAAACTGAAAACGGTTTGCATTTCAACGCTTTTGCTTCTATGTTTTTCAGTGCCCATTCGCCAGTACTGATAAGGCACATGATAGATGGCATCATGAAAGATACCTCCATGTTCAAGGGGTTAAATGTGAAAGAGGTTACGATTCAGCCTGACCCTGATATGAGCCATGTTAATATTTTGAAAGTGGCCAGCCCTGTTCTGTTAAAGAAAAGGGAAGCTGATGGGAATATTAAACATGTACTTTATAGTGATCCTGAATCAGCTGACTTATTAAAGAGCAGCCTTGAAACAAAGATGAAGATTGCAGGGTTAACCGATGAAACATTGGGAATACACTTCGATACCCTATACATTAAAGCGGAACCAAAACTTATAACTTACAAAGGCATAAAGAACAAAGCGAGCCTGTGCCCCATCATCATATCAGGCAAACCTGAGACTATATCATTTGCAAGGAATGTAGGCCTTGGTAACTCAACAGGAATCGGCTTTGGATCAATCGAGTAGTTATATATAGCATAGTTTAAACATTGTCAGCATGTATATAGTAAAATATTCAGGCCCTTTCGGGTTCATCAAACCTTGGACGGCTGTGAGAGATAGTGAAACATACAGCCAGCAGTTTCTTACACCTTCCATCCTGGCAGGTATAGAACGGAAACTCTTTCCCGAATTACTGAGTGAGCCGTTCGGGATATACAAGGTAAAGCGGCATAGGTTAACATATCAGCAGATTTCGCAGCAGCAGGAGCAAACTCAGCCAAGGGGATGGAATACAAAAGGGAAAGCTAAAAACAGGACTTACGAAAGGCCTTATTCTATTTTGACGAGGGGCATAATGGTTAACCCGATACTCTTTCTGGCTTTTGATAATTTGCAGGATGCAGAAAAAGCAGCATGTCAGCATATCTGTCTTGCCCGAAATGAAGATATACTTTACCCGCAGGACGAAATCACAGAAGTTAGTGAGGATGATTTCAACAATGATGAAGAACTTTTTTACGGTTTTGAACTGATCTTTGAGAAAAATGAGCAGGCTTTCATGGTTGGATATAACCGGATGGATGAGAATAAACCCATGTATGGCTGGCTGAAAATAGTTGGCAACCCGATAAAGAACGAATTTAAATGATCTGGCCTGAACTAAAAGCAAAAGGCAAACCAGATTTTACTCCCCTGGTAATACATCTCGGCCATGTTGCTATGGTCGCAGAGAAAATTGCTGATGCAAAAGGTTTTGACAAAAATATGGCAAGGGCAGGAGCAATTCTGCATGATATTGGTAAGACACACCCTGAATTTCAAAGAAGATTATACGCAGAATACAGAACCGAAGATATTACTTTCAGGCACGAAATCAGTTCATGCCTGTTCCTTTCCCTCTTTAAAGAAACAGAACATCCGGTATTGATTGAAATGGTGATTGCACATCACAAATCCATACGTAAAGATGTCCGTGATAAAGGACTGCTCGACCTTACCGAAGAACGTCAACCGGAAGAAATATTTGAATATCACGCTGGAAACTGGGAGGAATGGAGTCCTAAAGCATTAGATATTCTTTCGGAATTAGGCATTAAAACAAAAGCAATCACAAAAGATGAAGCGAAAGCCAACTTCTTTCATGTGATGGATTATTGCAAAAAAGCATTCAGGCAGAAAGGATACTCTGATTATCGTGGAATGTTGCAGGCTTCTGACCATTTTGCTTCAGCACTGATTGACAAAACAGCTGTTTATACAGAGCGTATATTTAAAACACCTGACCTTGCATTTTTCGATAGGAAGCATCCGCTGTTCCCCTTGTCAATGAAGGAATCGATTTCGGATAAGCCTCATACCATTGTAGTAGCCTGCACAGGAGCAGGAAAAACTGATTTTCTGTTCAGGAGATGCCTGGGCAGAGTTTTCTATACTCTTCCCTTTCAGGCTTCCATTAATGCCATGTTTCAGCGGGTATCGCACGACCTGGCTCATGATAATCCTGACCTGGATATTCGCCTTCTGCATTCAGCATCATCACTGGCAATTAAAGGAGGTAAGATTGAGGAAAAGATTATTCAGGGACACGTTGGCTCAGCCATCAAGATTTTAACCCCACATCAGATAGCTGGCATCATTTTCGGTACAAGCGGTTATGAGGCAACCCTTATTGACATTAAGGGCTGTGATGTGATACTTGATGAAATTCATACCTATACTGACATCATGCGAGCAATTGTTTTGAAAATTGTGCATGTATTGAAGGATTTGGGATGCAGGGTTCATATTGGTACTGCTACAATGCCGACTTTGTTATACGATCAAATACTTGAGCTGCTTGGCAAAGATCAGGTTTTAGTGGTTAAACTGACTGATGCTGAATTGGATAAATTTAACCGGCATACCATTCACAAAATCGATTCATGGGAAAGAGCATTTCCTTTTATCCAAAAAGCGGTTGAGGGAAACAAAAAAGTATTATTAGTCTGTAACCGGGTTCAATCTGCCCAGGGAATCTTTGACATAGCCAAGAAATCATATCCGGGCATCCCAATAATGCTGCTTCATAGCCGGTATAAACGTGGTGAGCGGGAACAAAAGGAAAAACTGCTGATCGGAAAGGATAAAAATGGCAATCCTAACTTCCAGTTTAACACCTCCGACAAGGCTTGCATTGTTGTTTCAACACAGGTGGTTGAGGTGAGCCTTGATATAAGCTTTGACCTGATGGTGACGGAATGCGCTCCCCTTGATGCAATGATACAGCGATTTGGTCGCATAAACCGTAAGCGAAATGAATTTACCATTGGTAAATATAAGCCTGCATATGTAATTAAACCTCCCGATTCAACCGGTGATGCAAAGCCCTATGCTCTTGATATTCTCAATAAAAGTTATGCGCAATTGCCTGATGGTGAAATATTGCAGGAAATCAGTATCCAGAAAATGATTGATGCTGTATTCCCGGTTATTGAAATGCCGGAAATAGAAGAACATGCAATATTTAAGAAATCCGGGGAATGGACAATAAACAGGTTAACCCATAGACCTAAATCCTTCCTTCTGGAACAACTGGATATTGATAATGTGGTTTGTATCACCAAGGAAGATGAACAAACCTACATGAAAGCAAACTTTGAAGAAAGAATGCAATACGAAATCCCTGTCCGCTATTGGCCGGTTCGCAAGTTCAGACAATCACATATCGGGAACCGGCCTTTTATTATTCCCGATTCGGCTTATTCAGCCGAAGGTGGATTAAATATGGAATCACTGAAAATACCTAAAGCGGGTTTTACTTATCAAACATAATAAAGTATGATTGCAGCAACGATTGGGCGAACATTCCTGAATGCCTGGAATAAGAAAACCAAGAAAGAGTATTCTGCCAAAGATTTCTTTGAGAAAGAGTATTTCACCCTGTTTTTCGATCATCCGAATTATATGCAGTGGGTAGGCAACTCTCCGTTTGTTCAGATGAAGAAGGGGCAAAAGCCTGAATCGCTTACCAATGTTGAGCGAATTGAAAAATTGAGCGATCTGCATGCAAAAATTGATTCAGGATCAAGGGATGCCAGCATAGCTATTGGATTTCCTGCATCTGAGGAAAAGGAATTTGCAACTACCTCTGGCCTCGTTACAGATATGATGATTGAATCTGATGCTGAGGATGTTTACCTGTCCTGGATTGGCGGTGGTCTGGGAGTTGGGGTTGCTGGAGGCTATACAATATTCTTCAATCATCCCCAGATTCTGCTTACGCTATTCGATGGCTGGAAAGTATATCGTAAATTCCTCAACGATCCAACCCTTAAAAAACTTCGTGGAAACCAGATAAACACCTGGAACGGACAATGGCTCAACTTTGCTTACAGCATGGATTATGAAGAAAATCCCGATTTTGGATACTTATCGAATAATGGGATATTCAAGCAGGATGAAAAGGTAATAGAGGTCACTACCATTTTTTGGACAAAGTTCTATTTCAATTTGTCTGAAAGTCTGAACGACGAAACAATAATGGCTTATGTATTCAGTCTTGGACAGACAAACAAGACTATCGGATTTATCCCATTCCGTTTTCACCAGGGGCGTTCCATTCTGGGTATCTACAAAATATTGTTTGGCGAGAACGATGCCCTTACACAAAAAAAGGATTACGAAAACCTGTTCGGAATACATATCAAGCGTGCCTGTGAATTAGGGGCAGTTGGTTTACAAGCATTGGAACCCCAAGGATTGAGGGAATATTTCGATAAGGCGAAACTGCCAGACTTTACTATTGCTCAAGTATCTGAAAAGTCAGGTGAATCGCTTGAAATATTTGAGGAACGAAAAAAGAAAGCCAATCAAAAGAATTACGAGAATTTAATTTCATATCGCACCTATAAAACCTGGTTATTAGCTATGATCACAAAAAACAACAAACAGGAAGACCTTCATTACTCTGAGGAGGTGGCAAAAGCTTTTAAGAAATACAGAGCCGATGCAAAAAAACGAGACAGGGCCAATTTGCTCGAAAATGAACTGCTGATGGCAAAATCTAAGAAGCAGTTCCTGGAAGGACTTGCAACCCTGGTTAAAGATGTTGACCAGGAATTGCTGGTAACATTTAAAACACTGAGGGACAAAGTTCACCTCATGACTTCCGAAGACTTTGGCTACTTCATCGTACTTCTGAAATTCGATTATGCTTACCTGGAAAGAAATTAATTAACCTATAAATCTTTAACATTATGTCAACCATCTACATCAGAACTCTTAAAAGAGCAGAACACACTGTTTTTTGTGTGCAAGACGGACAAAAATACTATTATGACTCACAGTTCAATCGAAGGATACCTTTTTCAAGCGGGCAGCAGATCAAGCGTTCCATTTTTGACAAGCTTAGTTCGGTAATCAATGAACAACCTGCGCCAACTACCTTTTTATTCGATGTAAACAGCAAGGGAGAATTGAAAGAAGGCGAAGTTTTTGCAACCTGCGACCCAGCCTATCCAGACCAGTTATTTGGTGGCTGGATGAAAGCAACCAAAGGAGGAACTGAAAAATCCTTAAAAAGGAGAAGCCCGCTTTCCATTTCAGCTATGCGTGGATTGCACCCTCTATTGGCAGGCGTTGACAACGAAAATATTTCATTCGATAGGAGCGACCGCCCCAACAATAAAGTTATTGTTAGGAATGAAGCCGGTGAAGAACTTTCAGCAGCTGACATTGATTCACTTTTGGCAGGAAAAGACCGTAGTTTAAGCCGCAAATGGATTCCTGAAAACCGCAGGGCAGGGGGCTTATTCATCATGGATATTGCCATTGACCTTCGCAGGTTGTTTGCTGTACTGCTCAACCAGTTTGAACCGGAAATTTCGTCGGATACAGAAGCAAAACTTCGTGCTGCTAATTGGACAGAAGCCAAGACAGTATTCGGCAATTGCCTTATTGCACCAAAATCCGTAAGAGATAAACTTATACCTGCACTTGCTGAATCAATTATTGAATGGAGTATTACATCCAACCAATCCAGGACTTTTAGCCTCATGGAAACCTTAGCTGTTACGGTAAGCGACAATGCAAACAAAATAGCTTCAAGCATACGTGCTAAATTGTCGGAGGAGGAAGATAATAAAGCTTATCCGATTGTAGAAGAAGAACTCGCGGGAGTTAATACCTTCGTTACTCTTGCTGCCGGGGGATATATCCGTACTAAGTCAGAAACAGCCGAGGCATTAGAAACTGCCAAGCAAAAGTTAGTTGATTTGATGACGGCTTTCGATTATGAAAACCAGTTATCAAACTGATAGAACAATTATTTTGTACCATTGTGGAATTGAAAATTCACATACACATTCGCGTCTCTGATTTTTGCTACATCTTTCACTTGTACCATTGTGGAATTGAAACCAGCGCACTCAGGACTATATCTTTTAGGATGCCACAACTTCCACTTGTACCATTGTGGAATTGAAATTTGTATTGGTATTCGCCATCATGGATAACAGGCAAACTTTTACTTGTACCATAGTGGAATTGAAATAAAGTAGCAGCCGTAAGAATCCGCTGCATCCAGGTCTTTTACTTGTACCATAGTGGAATTGAAATGTTGCAACAGGAGTAGAATCGGTTGGTGAAATCTGGGCTTTTACTTGTACCATAGTGGAATTGAAATATAAGCAGAATAACCAGGGCTATTGCGATATTAAGCTTTTACTTGTACCATAGTGGAATTGAAATAACTGACTATCAACCAACAAACCTGAATTGAATTTTCTTTTACTTGTACCATAGTGGAATTGAAATTTAGCAACAAGCCGCCAGAACTATAATCTAAGCGTATTTTACTTGTACCATTGTGGAATTGAAATTTATATCCAATTATTAGAATCATTTTGGGAGTGTGTCTTTCTCTTGTACCATTGTGGAATTGAAATACAAAAAGACCAGCAACCAGCGAAAGTATTTTGTACAACTTTCACTTGTACCATTGTGGAATTGAAATACCATTCAAAAACAAGTTGAGGCCAGTAATACTGAATTTTATATTGTACCATTGTGGAATTGAAATTGCTTTGGAAAAGCGTATAGAGTAGCAAAACGGAAACTTTCACTTGCACCATTGTGGAATTGAAATGGTTTGTCGCCGGAGTCGCCTTTAATGGTTACGGTCTTTTACTTGTACCATTGTGGAATTGAAATTTTGTCTTTGAATCAGATATTCAGCAAGGTACTCCGGCTTTTACTTGTACCATTGTGGAATTGAAATGTCGGTAAGTTCCCTGCGTTCCTCTGCCTCTGAGTTCTTTTACTTGTACCATTGTGGAATTGAAATCACAACTTTATAGCGGGTGAAATTGCACCGGAATTCTTTTACTTGTACCATTGTGGAATTGAAATTTGGTTCCTACAATTACCATAAACTGAGGGAAGCGGCTTTTACTTGTACGATTGTGGAATTGAAATTGCGGAGCAGCTTCGCTATGTCCTTGTGTTGTGATTCTTTTACTTGTACCATTGTGGAATTGAAATTGGGCTCAAAAAGGCAATCCGGTAACAATGGATAGGCTATTACTTGTACCAAAATGGAATTGAAATTCCTGTTTGATTCGACCTCCTTGTCCCCAAATTTGGATTATACTTGTACCATTGTGGAATTGAAATTCATCAATTACGGCATCACAGGCATAGCCAGCGACTTTTCACTTGTACCATAGTGGAATTGAAAAGACCAAGACAAATACAAAATGGGAATCGAAATAATGGGCTAACTTGTACCATAGTGGAATTGAAATTGGGAGTGCTGAAAAGGATGGGATGCTCGATCATGATTCTTTTACTTGTATCATTGTGGAATTGAAATATGATCTCGTCTATGCTTATCTCTTTGTGTTTACCCCTTTTACTTGTACCATTGTGGAATTGAAATGTCACATAATGAATAGTCGCTTCGTTTACAGGATCTTTTTACTTGTACCATAGTGGAATTTAAATGATGGAGACATTCAATATCTCATCGACAATAACAACCTTTTACTTGTACCATTGTGGAATTGAAATATGCAAATCGTACGGTAAACTTTTCCGTCATTACCCTCTTAATTGTACCATTGTGGAATTGAAATCAGCATTCCCGTGCCGGGGAACTTATTATTATTACCCTTTCACTTGTACCATTGTGGAATTGAAATGATGCTGTCGTTTCCACCGTCTCCGTCGTCGTTTTTCTTTTACTTGTACCATTGTGGAATTGAAATGGCGTTCAACACCTCCATTCAGGTGGAATAAATCCGCTTTTACTTGTACCATTGTGGAATTGAAATTACAGATAGTTTGATAGTTCTTTGATGTTATCTATGCTTTTACTTGTACCATTGTGGAATTGAAATATGTAAAAAAACCGGTTCATTTTCTCTTCCTCGTGCGCTTATACTTGTACCATTGTGGAATTGAAACTACCCAGTTTCCAGTGCTGCTTGGGCCGCTTTTACTTCTAAATTGTACCATAGTGGATTTGAAATATTGTGATAGAGAATGCTGCTGTTTTGGGAAACGCTGCTTTCACTTGTACCATTGTGGAATTGAAATTTCGTTCACAATATCATGCTTCCAATCAATACAAACTTTTACTTGTACCATAGTGGAATTGAAATATGTATTGTACCAAATGCGGAAGAGGCACAGACAGATCTTTTATTTGTACCATTGTGGAATTGAAATACACAAAAAGAGTTTTTTGACGCTTTGATAAACAAGCTTTTACTTGTACCATAGTGGAATTGAAATTTAGGATCATCACGCATGGCGGATTATGCAAGCAGCCTTTTACTTGTACCATTGTGGAATTGAAATCTTGCAAGCGTAGTCCTACGACCCATTTAAAAGCAGCTTTTACTTGTACCATTGTGGAATTGAAAATACGTTATCTATAAGCGTGGTGGTTATGGTGGCTTTTATACTTGTACCAAAGTGGAATTGAAATTGGGTATGGGTGATATCTTTCAAAGTTCTCCGCACCTTTTACTTGTACCATCATGGAATTGAAATGAGGAAGCGACACACTTCGGGGATGCCGTGGATAACTTTCACTTGTACCATTTTGGAATTGAAATCCCTCTTTTCGTTTAAAAAGATCATTGAATGCGATGGTTGATTGTACCAAACTGGAATTGGAAAGAGACTGTCCTTTTGAGGCAGTCTCTTTTCCAGCTAAGTCAAAACTGCTAAATAGTAGTAGCTTATTCAGTTTTAGGAATGGAGTTGTTTAATAAATTTTTCTTAGCCATAGCATCTCCTAACCTGGCAGCTTTACGAAAATCTTTCATACCGCTTTCTTTTTGGCCGGAAAGAACCTTTGCTGCTCCTCTATTATTTAAGGAAATTGGTAACTTAAACTTGTATGCGATTGTAAGGGTGAAGTCCATACTTGCTTCCCGGTAATCCTCTAATGCAAGTTCAACAATACCAGCGTTGAAAAAGATTAAGGGATTATATGGAGTAATACAAGCTGCATTTTTATAGTCTTCGAGGGCATCCTTATATCTCTTTAGCCGATAATTTGCATTACCTCTATTTATATGACTATCTGCGTTTTTGGAATCAAAAGCTATTGCTGTTGTGTAGTCTTCAATTGCCCCTTTGTAGTCGAGTAGAGTAGACTTAATATTTCCTCTGTTGTGATATGCTTCTGAAAAGGAAGTGTTGAATTTTAAGGCCGCTGAATATTCTTTTTCAGCATCGGAAAGATCTCCTAACCTAAACTTAAAATTCCCCATAATGAAGTACATTTCGGCAGCCAAAATGTCATACCTCCATTTGTAGTTTTCAATATCGGTTTTCCCCAAAAGGTTTTGACTTTCACTTCTCATTCCTCCGTTGTTCTCGTCAGTACCATATTTATATGATAGTTCGTTCTCACGCCCGATCTCCAGTATTTCTTTGCCAGTCGTAATTGAAGAAATTTCCTTTTTCATATTTCCTGTTTTTAATGATTATTGATTGGTTAATTTTGATTTTTAATAACCAGGTAGTTATTTTTTTGAGAGACTGTTATGGTTAAATCTCAGGCAACCCTGGCATGTGTATGTAAAGGATTCCTCCTTCACCTATATAATTATGTTTGACATCTGGCTTTCCCGGCACGGGCACATATCTAACCATTATACTTAATCGGTTAATCACCACCTGTTGTTGTTTCTTTCTTTTCCAAACAATCGGTTCAAGTATTGGCAGATTCATATTATTTATTTTTATCTGTTGTGGTGGTTGTAGGTTGTAATCTTCTATATCGCAACAATCACAAGGGGTTTAGTAACAACTACCCTACAACCCTTTAGATTTTGAAATTCAAATTGGTAAAAGTTAAGGTTGTGGCTTAATTGTAGGCGCTTTATTACTCTGATAAAGCTTTCAGAGAATTACAACCTACAACCTCACAACAACTATATTAATATTTTACTGATGTACTGCTGTGATACTTTCAGTACTGTTGCAATATCAGTTTGAGAGTTTCCCAAAGTAGCTAAGTACCGGGCAACATCTTTTTTATCGGTGCTTTTCTGGGATATGATTTCATAAACTTTAGCTGCTGTTATGCGGAAGTATTCTGTTAGTTGGATTGCTGATTTCATAGTTTGCGCTGTTATCTCCGCTGGACTACTTCCCGTACATGCCCATTGTGAAAAATGAAATACAATTGCTATACGCAGAACGACTATATCGAGTTTAGCGTTAACCTCATTCATGTAGTCGGTTTGTTTGCCTGAATTGTTGAGGTCACTGTTTTTATTGAAGAAATCAGCGTACAACTCCAAAGCTTCCGAGTTTAACCGTATTTCTTCCCGATAACCTGTTAAAGATAACAGCCTCTCAGTGTACGTCCGATAATAGATTTTCAGATCTTCGCTTAACTCTTCATTAGTGTATCTCGGAACTTCAATTTTATCGGGGTAAACAAATATAAACCTCTGTAAGAACCCATTTATAGCACGATTATCTTTTGCCAGTTCAGGCAATACTCCTGGTTGTATTCCTCCATAAACTCCAACATAAGGATCTTGGATAAACAATGCCTCGCTACCAGCCCGGTTAACTTTAAAAGTCTGTTGACTCCAGGTGGACAACATATTTTGTTGTTCCCCGGATGCTGCATACCGACCAAAGTCCTTAAACCAACCGTGTAGCTCATCTCGTAATATTCCAATACCCCTGGGGTTTGCGCTCATGGATTTTGCCATCGCTTCGGGTGTGCTGTCGATAATTATTGATTGCTTGCAAGGAAGAGGCTGAGCCGGAGGTGATTCATCCCCTTTAGCAGCCTTTTTGTCGATCTTATATTGTGCCACTTCCTTTTTGTGATACTCGAAGAGTTTGTAATCTATTTCGTTTAGTATTTTGAACGCTATCCGGAATGGCTCTGACTTTCCTACTCCTGAAACTCCTACAACCGCCATCCAAAATAAAGCTGTGTTTTCGTACTTTGTTTTTAGCATTACGCTCTGCCCGATTGAAAGTGATGATGCAGCAAAAAACGCAGCTGCCCATAAATCCCGGTGTGTGCCATAAACCCTGGTGCATTCGAGAATCATGGTTTGAATAAAGTCGGGAAATCCAGCAATAGGAAATAATGGGGTCACTATCACTGGTTCTGGGTCCGGCTTTTTGTCCTCCAGCACTATTTCCTTCACTTTGTTTGCTTCAAACTGTGCCGTGTTGTGAAATGCTTTAACGCTGTAAATGCTTCTAACTATGGCTTGTATTTCATTTACTGTAAATCCTTCCTCGGCATATTGTAGAAGAGTTGCCAAAGCGGTGATTTCTCTTACCCCATATCTGTTAAAGGCTCCGCATAGCATTGATACATACTTATTCCGGCTCCCTTCTACAAATGACAGCTGTTTGTTAAGCCATACCTTCAGCAGATCTATGATTTCCGATTCATCGGTAATAGCTTCAACTTTCGGGCTATTAAGGGGTGGTTGTATGGTTGTAGGTTGTATAATGGGAATATGGTTGGTTGTGGCCTGGTCAGTTGTAGGTTGTATAGTTGCATAAGCATCAATGAATGATCTACCTAAAGGAGTAGGAGATTCCGGGGTACAACACTCAGGGTCATAACAAAGAAAACATGCCCGGCTAACATCTTTGCATTTTTCATCTATCTCAATATTTAATTCAAACCTGAAAAAGTTCTGAAATGCTATGAAATACTGTTCATGACTGGCTTCATTTACATTAATCTTGAACACGATTTTAAGCCCATCCCCGGAAGGTGAAACGAACATCATGGCAGGTTCATAAATACTCCTTATTTGCAGTTTAAAGTTGGCTATCGCATCCGTATTACCAATGTGGTCAATATCTATTCCGAAATAGCCGGAATGCTCAATCAAGGCCTTATTTGCCCTATGTCCGAACGTACCGGAGAAGGTTGTATAATCAAGATCGTTAGCCTTGCATAAATCGCGTTCATCTTTGTTAGCTAAAGCACGGAGTTTTTCCGTAGTAGGCTTGTACTTATCTGATCGAATTACAGTGGCTATATCAGAAAGACTTACATCCCTGTATGGGGTTGTATTCCGAATGGGGGCTTTGAAAACGGAGATTTTAGACATGCTTAGACCCTCCAGTTTTAAAGTAGTACCAATTCAAAAAATAAGCTAACGTAGGAACCTTTACATAAAAGCCTTTAAAGTCTTCAACTACAACTTTGTAGCTTTTCTGTCCAGGTCGCAATAGATCTGTATTGTTAACTTGAATAATAATAGCTACAAACCTTGCGTTGATTACGGCTTCCAAATCGTTCCCCCGGTATCTGCAAGCGTGATCCTCCAAATGCAAGAATCTCTGAATACATTCAGCTGTATTATCTGGATTTATGGTTGAATAGCTAAGGTTGTTACGAAGAGGCCGAAACAAATGATTATACTCCGCAACTTGCGTATGTAAATTTTGCAGGTGAGCAATAGCGGAAACGTGGTTATATATTGTACCTTTGGCACATTCAATTCTTTGAATTTGGCCTCTGTTCTGGACGATGGGGGCTTTTTCATTTATATTCATTATTTCTGCTCTCCTTTCCCAGACTGCAAAAAGCCAATTGTTTCAATTCGCTTTTCGGCTTTGGTTTTACGCCTGCCAGACATTAGGTACTTGATCAGGTCACTCTTTAGGAAGTACAATTTTTTTCCCTTTTTGATAGAGTTGATTTCCCCTCTGGATACTAAAAAATACATGGAGGGACGTGAGAGATCGAGAAATGACCCTGCCTGTCCGGTTGTCAAAATTGGGTCGGCTTCCTCGACTGGCTGTTGGAGTTTTTCAAGCATGGTTTCCATGCGTTCAACTTTCGTCAAAAGTTTTGAAACACAGGATGGAAGCTGCTCGAATGTGATTGGTTCTACTGTTGTTGCCATTGGTGCATTTTTTATTTACGCACAAAGATATAGCAACAAATATTTATAACTAACAGAAGATCAGTTATATAAACTTACATATAAGAAAATATAAGTTTTAATTAACTCTTATTGTTAATGTTTAACAATATTCTTTTTATTCTTAATTCTATACATTCAAGGTCTTTCGCATGTGCCTTTTTATCAAATTTAAACACTGTAAAAACTCCCTCATAAGATCCTATATTTCGACCAAAATATTTAGTAATCGCTCTGTGCATCTCTGCCCGGTTTCCAATGGTCAGAATACCTTCTTGCTCCAGAGCAATTAACATTAGTCGTATCCACTTATTTTTTTCAGTCGCAAACTCCGTTTTTAAGGCATCTGGTAGCGTTTTGCTGTAAGCTAATACAAAGTATTGAGGGAAAGATTTAATGGTCTTTGCGGTCTCCTTTTGTTCTGCCCCAGATGCTTGTTTTTTCCTGAAACTTATAAATGATTGCTCTATGGCATCAACATCATTAGCTGTTAATACCTTGGCATTTATTCTTCGTGCATGTTGCAGCAGAGCCTTTGGTGTTATTGGTGTCGTTACCCCATTTTCTTGAATAATCGAATCCCCGGTTATATTAGTTTCAAACTGCAACTTTTGAAAATCAAACTCATACCCTTTTTTATCCAGTAAGTCAAAAACTGGTTTTATCAATTCGTTTACCTCATGTGATTGTTGCTTGTTTTTACTTGAGGATGCAACTGGTAGAAGTGCTAAGCCAGCAATAAAGTCGGAAACCAATACTTTTTTATTCGGATGGGTCATTACCACTCCCAAACAAAGTTGAATACAGCTTTTAATAACGTTGCTCTCAAAGTACTTTTTTAGTTCGGGCATGTTTTTCGTCCAGTAAGTGAGTTCGTTCTCGATAATTGTTAAGGTATCATTCATAATCTTAGCATTAAAAATTCATTAACCCCTCTTGAATAGCCTTTTTGGTAGTATCTGCAAACCCTGCAAAATAGCCTTTAGTCGTCTTAATATCACTATGGCTTAATCCTTCGCTGACATATTCGATACTTGCACCTCCTTGGATTGCGAGGGTAGCCCAGGAATGCCTTGCAAAATATGTGCTAATCTCGGTAGTTACACCAACCGATCCTGCCAATTTTTTGATTTGCTGATTAATAAAACTTGTGAAACCTTGCACCTTTTTACGTTTATCTAATTCGCTGTCAGTATGGCACAATATAGGGAAAACAAAAGCTTTCGGGCTCGGGTCTGGATTTCTGTACTTTTCAATAATAGCTTTTGCATAGTCTGTCAATGTCACAATCACGGGTGGCTGATCATCAGTTGTTCGCTTGGTCTTTTCCCTATAAAAACTCAGACTTTCGGCTTCCATGTTTTCATTACGAAGGAAACAAATATCTTTAATATTCATTCCGTTACATGTATAGCTAAAAAACCAGAAATCCCGGGCTTTTGACTGTTCTTGTGTTGGAGCAACTGCTTGAAACAATTTTTTAAGATTTTCTCTCGTTAAAGCTTTTTTTACCTTCTGTCCTTTAGGGATAACATATTTCTTATTTTTTTTATTACCGAAAGGATAAATGCTCTTCTCTATTTCATTTGCCTCAATAGCTGTGTTAAATATTGCCCTTAAAGGTCTTAAATAAATACCTACTGTTGTACGGGTGAGCCCTGATTTTTTTTTATCCGTCCCATCTGCATTTTTCCTTGTAGTCCCATCCTTTTTTAAGTCTGGCTTATCACTTACCATATATTCTTCATATCTTCTTAACCAATTAATCGTGATATCTTTGAAGTATAACTTTTCGGGCAATTTACCAGTAGTGCTTAAAATATATGCTTTGAGGCTTTTTAATGAAAGATCGTAACTACTGGCTGTCCCAAGTTGGTTATTCTGTTCAAGTTCTTTGATCGTTTCAGCATACTTAAAAAATACATTGCCCGGATCGCTCGCTTTCTTCTTCCCAGTAAATTCTTCCCTGAATGCTTCAAAGGTAA
The DNA here is from genome assembly GCA_038237165.1 of Bacteroidales bacterium. Lineage (GTDB taxonomy): Bacteria > Bacteroidota > Bacteroidia > Bacteroidales > UBA4417 > UBA4417. The sequence goes on from JBBRYZ010000063.1 coordinate 21,755, forward strand.
AGGGCTCTAACTTTTTAATAATTTCTCTGGCTTCTGATTGAATAATTGATAGCTTTTCTCTGATGGTTGTGAACTTTTCAGGCTCTTTGGGCTTCTGTTTTTTAACACATTCAAAATCATTAACAGTTAAGCTGTCAACTTCTGTATTATCTTCTAATTTTATTTTGATTCCATAAACACGTGATTTACGGTCATAAGTTACCCGGAGTTTCAATGGTAATGTTTCATTTGCTCTTTTGTTCCTGGTATCTAACACGATTTGAGTTGTTGCCCTTCTGATGGTTTCCATAATATTAAATATTGTTATGCAAAGATAGTTCATTGCATAACAACTGCATAACATTGATTATTAATATTTATTGATATAAATTTGTAACAATTGATATGTAGCAGATAATCAGTATAAAAGCAGTATAAAAAAACACACTAATTGACAAAAATATATGAATAATCTGATTCTGGATCAGAAGAGTCCAGGTTCGAGCCCTGGTCGGACAACAAAAAAATCCTGCGATAAGCGGGATTTTTTGTTTCAGTCCGATCAGGGCGAGAAGTTTATCCCGCTGAAAGCGGGAAGCCCTGGTCGGACAACTTAATATTCAACCACTTACGAAGCTTTTTGTAAGTG
>JBBRYZ010000064.1:0-22371 GCA_038237165.1 Bacteroidales bacterium
ATTACCACCCTTTACACCATAAATTGCAGTAGTAGAAGCATCCTTCAACACGTTAACAGACTCAATATCCGTGGCACTTATAGAATTTAGGTCGTCCAATGTCTGAGGTACACCATCAATAATAACAGTTGGGTCAGTTCCGGAAAAAGAAGGAATACCTCTGATTAATACGGTTGGCTTGCTGCCCGGTGATCCGCCTTGCGTTACCGAAACACCTGATACCCGGCCTTGTAGGGCTTCTTCAACCCGCACGGGTTTCTGCCTTTCAATATCCTTTGCTTTTACCGTTGATATGGCACCGGACACTTTTGTTATTTTTTGGGTTCCATACCCAACAACAACAACTTCCTGCATCATTACAGCATTTTCAGTAAGCAGAACATTTATTGTAGTGGTATTTGCAGTAACAGTAATTTCCTGCGAATTCAATCCTACAAATGAGAAAACAAGCACCTGCTTTGGACTTGCCTTAAGAGTGTATTTCCCGTTTACATCAGTTGTAGTCCCTGTAACAGTTCCTTTAATAACAACTGAAGCACCAGGTAGTGGTAGGTTATCAGCGGCCGATTTTATGACTCCACTGATCTGAACCTGCTGGGACCATGCCCAGAAAGAAAAGAATAAAAACAATGTACTCAGTAACAGATTTTTTTTCATAATACTAATGTTTGATTACATGTGATTGGTTGGATTGGTTGGATTGGTTGGATTGATTGGATTGATTGGATTGATGAGATTGATGAGTTTGATGGGTTTACAAGGGCTTGGAGATTGACGGGAATTGGTTTGTTGTGTTCTATTTTAGGTTTGGTGATGTGTCAGATGTAGGATTTGCTTTGGGCTTATAAATATGGACATAATCAATTTCCATTTTTACGGAAGTAAGTGCTGGATCAATACCGTTTTTTAAGCCCTTGGTTTCGAACTTCGTGTCGCTGGCCCAATTGCCACCCATGGCAATATTCATTATAATGTATTGTGGCTTGTCGAAGGGCCAGGTTGAACTGTTTAGCACTTCGGGTTTGTATGTAAAAAATAATTCGTTATCAATACTAAATTCAATGCAGTCGTGTTTCCAGTTTGCTTCGTACAAGTGAAAATCCGAACTAAAATTCGCTAATTCCCGTGTTGCTGTTTTAACATTTTTACCATAGTTTGAAGGGACATGAATAGAACTATAGATTATACCGTACTCCTTTCCCCTGTGTTCAGCAACATCTATTTCGCCACAGGCTGGCCAGCCAACGCTATCTAAATTTGCACCTAGCATCCATAAAGCAGGCCAGGTTCCGACTCCGGCGGGTAATTTGGCGCGGAAAACCACCCTGCCTTCAGTAAAATCATACTTACCTCTGGAAACAAGACGGGCAGAACTCCAGGAATTTCCTGATTTCAATGCTTCGATAACTAAATTTCCGTTTTCCCGCCTGACGTTCCTGGAACTGTTGGTATAATTCTGTATTTCGTTATTTCCGAATCCACTTTTGCCCAGGTCGTAGCCCCACTTTGAAGCATCTGGTAAGCCCGAACCATTAAATTCGTCGCTCCACACCAAAGAATCCTGCTGCGCGAAGCAATTCTGGGCAATCCATACAAAGGCTATTAAAAAGTAGAGTTTCATCAAAATCGGGAATTTAATTGTGACATCAATGCATTCAGGCTTAATAAATATGTAGGAGCAACTTAGTAATGAGTAATCTTAATTTTACCGAAATTCATTTCGAAAACTTTTCGTTTCGAAAATTGGGTAGAATTCTAATTATTAATCAAACAGATTATGGTATTTAACATTCCTTCAAAATGAAAGCAGAAGATTAAAATTTAAGAGGTAATCTGTTCGGAATTTCATTGCAATAAATACCGGAAATATTAGTTACAGAGTAAGTTTGCTTGAATACTAAAATTTGCTTTTAAAAATCCGGTTGGCAGTCATAATAGTTTGAAAAAGCTGATTGGGTCATTTTTCACCAGTTTTGCATTTCAGGAAATTTATATCTGAAATAATTTGCACCTCAGTGACCTAATCTTTTGCTAAAGTAAATCAAACATTATAAATCCAAACATTTCACCATTACATCTAAAATACTACAAAGCTCAAAATCAATCACAACAAAAATACATCTTTACTAATATTTAATGTTATAATAAACTGACTTTCATTTATTTAAAAAAAATAGAAATCAAGCATATCTTTCTCAATGCAAAGTGAAAGCTACTACACAGTAAAAATGATCACTTTTTAATCCGGATTCCATCTTTGTACCTATCAAATTTAATAGCTAACGCAAAATAACATGCGAATGCAGATTAAATGTAACAAAAATGTGAACTAAAGTTCTGAAATTATTGGATTACGTCAATTTCATCATGAAATCAGTCAGGTTTGTATTGCGATCGAGTCCCAGTTTCTTTCGTATACGGTATCTGCTTATCTCGACTCCCCTTGTACTTATGTTCATAAGAGTGGCAACTTCCTTGCTCGAAATATTCATTCGCAGATAGGCGCAAAGGCTTATTTCGCGGGGAGTGAGTTCAGGGTACAATTCCTTTAATTTTTTAAATAAGTCCTCATGTACTTGCTCCACATGAGTATTGAAAACCTTCCATTGCTTTTCGTTGTCTATCTCTTTGCCAATCCTCTTTATGGTTACATTCAGTTCATTTTTATGCTGTTCATCCGGAATGGATGTCTTAACCTTATTCAGATCGAGCCGCAGTTTATGCAGAATTTCATTTTTCTGGATAATCATCATAGTTGAATTGGCAAGTTCCTTTTCTTTATGGATCATTTCCAGGTTAAGTTTTTCGTTCCTTAATCGGATCATTTCCTTTTCCGCCTCCAGGGCATCCTCTTTAAATTGCTGTTCGCGTTGCCTGTATTTGTTGCGTTGCTGCTCTTTTTCCTTTAAACGCGATTTTTCGATACTTTTTAAAAATAACCTGTATAAAAAATATATGGAAACCGCTATTACCAGTATATATACGATCCAGGCAGCAAATGAGAAATACCAGGGAGCCAGTATGCTGAATTTGTAAGTAAGCGCAGGCGAAGGCGTACCATCATCAAGTAAAGTCTTTAACTCGAACGTATAGTCGCCGAAAGGGAGGTTAGTATACTCTTTTGTGTCTTTTGTACTCCAATCACTCCAATTCTTATCAAATCCTTTGAGAAAAATCTGGTACTTAACTCCTGATTCGCTAAAATGACTGGCCGAATATGTGATCGAAATCGTATTGTTCCTGAATTTAAACTTCGGAATCCGATTTTGTTTCCCAGGCGAATTGTTATATCTGAAAGATCCTTCTGTTGTATCAGCAGAATGTATGTCACTGATATACAATGTAGGTATAAAGCTGTAATTTTTGTACTGACCCGGGAAATAATGCGCAAAACCACTTTCCAGTCCGAACAATACATTGTTATTATCTAGTATATTGATATGTCCGGATGAAGGGATAAGCATATTTTTAAGCGGATTGAACGGAGCCATAATATTTTTGTACGACCCATCATCCTGCCATCGCATAACGCCCGGCTGCTGATTCATGATGTACCATATATTGAGATTGTCATCCTGCAAAAGGTAATCGATACGGTTAAGTCCCGGAATTATGCGGTTGTACTGCTGATCCTGCACGAAACCATCCGTTGCCGGATTGTACCTGTATATTCCTTTTTGGGTTGCTATTACGATCCCTGATTTTATCCTGTAAAGTATATTGGATGCTGCCGAAGGAAGTCCATTTTTACTGTTATAGAATTTAGTTTCCCTGATGCTGTTATATCCCTCATCAAGCTTTAATTTGTAAATCCCGATATAACCATGACTTATCCATAAATATCCATTTTCGTCCTGTTCAATATACCTCGAAGATTGGTTGTAGCCTTTCACTTCGTTACGGAAAAACCACTGATTGCCTTTCTTTTCAAGAATCGAAATTCCGGTATAATTACCAACAACAATCATGGATGAGTTGTTTTTGAGTTTCAGAAAACTCCACCCACCCGGCACTGTAGATATTCTGCGAGCATTGGTTCCGCTTATTTCAAAAACACCCAGTTGGTGACCGCAAAACAGGGTATTATCAATTATGCTCAGGTTCCATACCTGTCCTTCAGTGCCTTCGATCAGCATGAAATCCTCCCGTTTTTTAAGCGGGTTAATAAAATCGCTCCACTTAATACAAAACAATCCCTGGTTAGTTCCCAGATATAAGTACTCTCCAAATCTTGCTGAAGCATACCCTGCTCCTATTTCAAAATAGTTTTGAATATAGGTTAGAGGCGAATTAAAGTTGATAATAGCAATTCCGTTGTCGAGACCAAGCCAGATGTTCCCTTCTTTGTCAGTCCCGATACTTAAAACCGTATTATTCAGAAGTCCCCTGTCCTTATTTATCTGAAAAATAACTTTTCCGGCGGTATCTGAAACTACAATTCCATTCTGTATGGTACCGAAGGCAAGGTGCTTTTTATCAATTACAGTACCTGAATATATCTGGAATTTCTTAAGGAGTTCATTAACAGGTACATTCCATGTAAGTACTTTATTGCCATCATACCTGAATACCCCTTTCTTTGCTGTGCCAATCAGTACCTGATCATCATTCAGAGGGAGTATTGTCCATATCTGGGTATTTTTAAAGAAATTACCCTCACTTATCTGCCTCACTTTACCTTCACGGTATTGCATCAATCCTTCCTCTTCATCAAATACCCAAAGGATTCCATTTACATAATATGAAAAATGAAATTTGGAACGGGGATAAACGATATTTACCTGACCCTGATTGTATATAAAGATGGCTTTGAACGATTGAAAAACAATTCCAAAACTGGTTTTATGTATCCGCCAGATTTCATCAAAGTCTTTAATTTGTTTATCAACCAGGTGCTTTAATGAATGATACTGCAAATTTCCCGATTCATCCGATTCATAATATCCAAATTCATTAAATGCCCCTGTGTAAATTTTGCCGTTATCGATGCAAACAGACCGCATTACAGCATCGGTTGGATACAATTTCCAGTGAGTTCCATCGAATTCAACAAGCCCATTGTTATTGGCGAAATACATTAAACCATTTTCAGCCTGAGCTATCGACCAGTTCTGAGTTCCGGCATTATATTCGGCATGGGCATAATTACGGATTCCGGGCAATCCATAGCGCTGAGATTTACCTGCTAAAGGAATTAACCACAAACAAAAAATCAATAATAATGATTGAAGGATTTTTTTTTGCATCGAAGTATATTGGCGTAAGAACCCGCAAAAAGTAACAGATTGAAAATTGGCCCGAATTTAATACAAAATGATTCAATTTCATATTGTTCTAAAAAAATGAAATCCAGTTGTATGGAAAAAAATGACTGTTTAATTTTTTTGAAGTGCAAGGCAAATCAAAAGCTTGACATATTTATTTTATTGATGAATCTTTGTAATACAGGAATAAGTTTAATAATTGCTGGTTTACCAAATTTAAGAATTTACAATAGTTGAATTCTCTTATGAAAGAAGCAGACATTTAAACTGAAAAATAAATTCTGGAATGAAATATTAAAATAAGCAAAAAAAGACTTAATATCCCGAACCAATTTCAATTTGTTCAGCAAATACTGATTGACATATTATGACACTGTAAGAATTTCATAATATCTTTGTTGTTAACAACAACCTATCCAAATTAAGCACAAACAAGCAATTAACCGCATGAAATCACGACGCAATTTTATTAAGATGTCAGGTATCGGTATCGCCGGACTTGCCTTAAGCAGCTACACCAGTAAATTTACAGCTCCGGATTATTCTCAGATCGATTTAAAAAGTCTGCGACCCGATACCGGTAAAAGAAACTTTGTAAGTAAATCGGTTGAAGAAACGATAGCAATGGTTAAAAAGGATATTTCCGATCCTGAACTGGCGTGGCTGTTCGAAAACTGTTATCCGAATACACTTGATACCACCGTTACTTATACCGAACCCAGTGGTAAACCTGACACCTTTGTTATTACAGGCGATATCCATGCCATGTGGCTTCGCGATTCGTCAGCCCAGGTTTGGCCTTATGTTCCGCTTATAGCGAAGGATGAGCCGCTGCGAAAGCTTATTGCAGGTGTTATCAATCGTCAGGCAAAATGCATTTTACGCGATCCCTATGCCAATGCATTCCTCGACGGTGACGAAATAAGTGAATGGAAATCGGATATCACTGATATGAAACCAGGCATTCATGAACGCAAATGGGAGATCGACTCCCTGTGCTATCCAATCAGACTTGCATATGGGTATTGGAAAGCAAGTGGCGATGTTTCGGTGTTCGATACGAAGTGGAACGAAGCCATGGAGTTGATTTATGCAACGTTCAGAGTACAGCAACGTAAGGAAAACCAAGGACCTTATTCATTTAAACGAACAACCTCATGGCAAACCGACACTGTTCCTGGAAATGGAATGGGAAATCCGATGAAGCCGGTAGGTTTGATATGTTCCATTTTCAGGCCTTCAGATGATGCAACTATTTTTCCGTTCCTGATTCCATCCAATTATTTTGCCGTTGTGTCTCTACGCCAACTCAGCGAAATATGTGATAAGGTAACAGGGAATAATGCATTGGCATCCAATTGTCTTAAACTGGCCTTAGAGGTGGAACAAGCTTTGAAAAAATATGCTGTTGCCGATTACCTTACTTACGGTAAAGTTATTGCTTTTGAAGCAGATGGCTACGGCAACCGATTGATGATGGACGACAGCAATGTACCCAGCCTGCTTGCCCTTCCCTACCTGGGATGTATGGATGTAAAGAATCCGATTTATCAGAATACCCGAAAGTTCGTGCTTAGCGATGACAATCCATGGTATTTCAGGGGAAAAGCTGCTTCCGGGATCGGCAGTCCGCACACACTGAAGGACAAAATCTGGCCTATGACCATTATTATGCAGGCTATGACCAGCACAGATCCGGCTGAAATCAGAAATTGTCTGAATATGTTAAAAACCACTCATGCCGGCAAAGGCTTTATGCACGAGTCATTTAATAAGGATAATCCTGCAGATTATACAAGAAGTTGGTTTGCCTGGGCAAACACGTTGTTCGGGGAGCTGATAATTAAAGTGCATGAAGAACATCCGGAGTTGCTTAAGGCATTGTAAAAGGGAAATAGAAAAATGGTAAAAAAGAGAAATAGGAAAATGGGGTTAAATTGGCTATATAGATTACGTGGATTCCGAATTGCTGAATTAAACTAATTTCAACAATATATTTATCTGGTTATAGCAATTTGCGGAATGAAAACAATACTGATTTCAATCCTGACGAGGTTTCTAAACAATACATTACAAGTCAGTTGCAGAGTGCTGTTTATATTTAATATCTGATATCTGATATCTTTTAACTGCCAAAGTATGGAATAGAAGTAAAATGTTATCGCGCATACCGGGCACAAAAAAAGGGCCGCCCTTTTCAGAGGCAGCCCTTTTGGGGTAAAATCAATCTTAATTAGTGTTTAGCCCACCACAGAGGTGTCGCGATTTCATCCGCTCCCAGTAATCCAAGCGCTTTCGCGTAACCCGCCGGGCTACTATTCGACAAGCCTGAAGGATATTTAATACGTTGCGGGAAATTCTTTACGTCAACCGTCATGTAATTTGACTGAGTCAAATTGGGAAGTGTAACAATAGTCGACTCAACAGCTACATTTTCGAAAAATGGAAGTCCAAGACGGCGATAATCCGACCAGGATTCGAGGGGTAGCCATGGCATTTGTGCAATGTATTTCTGAGTAATGATTTTGGTTAACAAATCGTTCTTTACTGAACCATTCTTATAAATGGTATTTGAAGGATATGTAAATGTAACCGATTCATCAGCGTTGGTATAACCGTTTTTACATTGCATTGTAATACTTGCAGGAGGCTCAGTTGTATGAAGCCATGATGCAGATGTTCCACAGCGGTTATAATCGGTAGATGCCAGATAAGTAGCTGCACTTCCTAAGTTGAAGTAATCAAAGCTGGCCTGAACGCCATCTTCATAACCTAGTCTTGCACTAACCCCATTGGTATTCCATCCTTTAAGGTTGGCTTCGGCCAATAGGAAAAAAGTCTCCCAAGCACCGAAGAAAACGCGCTTACTGGTACCGTTCCTGAATTGCATTGCAAGTCCGGGGCAAGTTCCGGGATAGGAATAGAATCTGCCGTTGTTATATGCATCCAGATCGCCCCAGGCGCCACTGGTTGTACCGTTCCAGGTAAACCTACGATCAACCTCTATGTCGCTGGTATTGCCGCCTGGTATTGGTTTAAGTATCCCTTTGTAATTTTTAGGGGCTCCGGACCAACTTGGATAATTACACCAGTTAGAATTTGAATAATCGCCGGGGATAAAGAAACATTTTAAGGCACGGGGATCAAGGGCATAAGGCAAACCATCGAAGTGGAAGCCTTTTGAAGGGTCGTTTACATGCGAAGGAAAATGCTTGTTATACTTAACACCCATCCAATTGGCAGGTTTAACGTAAGCTAATGCGTCGCCTGTAACCTGGGTGGAAGTCGAAACTCCACCTAATCCAAAGTATAGGTTAAATTGAGTTTCCGAAAGCGATTGCATATCCCATTGACGGGTCATTACGCCTGTTAGATCATCCCATCCATTGTTCTCAACAACCTGAAAAATATCGTCAGCAGCAATAAGTAGGGGTTTCGATGCGGCATCTTCGAACTCAGCTTTGGCTTTTGCAGGATCTATCTCCGAAAGCCTCATGGCAAGTCGCATACGCAATGAATTTCCGTATTTGATCCATTTATCATATTTAAAACCGTAGGCTTTATCCAGACCAGGATCGGAAGGCTTCGCAGTAACGGTTACATCAATCTTGGATGTTGCGTCTTTAAGTTCGTCAAGCGCAAAATAATAAATGTCTTTTACACTTGAGAAATCGGGATTTACACCCTGAAAACCTCCGATGATCGGAAGCGGGCCATACAGGTCGGTAGCTTCACTCATGAGGTATGCGCGCCAGATACGTGCCATCTGCACAACATTGGCAGTATACGCATCTGCCTTGCCGGCAGCAACCTGATCAGAACCTATTTTAATGGCATTGGTAATGCCGTTTAACCAACCGGCAACATAGGTGTAGTATTGTGACGACCAGTCGTCCTGATTCATGTTACTTGTGATACCATCAGTACCATATTCGTCACCTTGCTGATGCGCCGCAGACTTCCAGTAAAGCACAAAGGCGCGTTCGGCAATATTTGGATCTTGCTGTGTCCCAACGATAGAGGCATTCATGAAATATTCCGCTTTAACCTGATCGGCTCCGGCAGCCAGCGGATTCCTGTTGATCTCCTCAAATTTTGAACATGAAACAGATGCCAGTAAAAGCAGGAAAGTTCCAAAGTATGTGATTATTTTATTCTTTTTCATAATGTTCATTTTTTAAAGTTAATGATTTAGAAGCCAACAACAATATTGAAGGTAACAACACGGGTTGTCGGCGCTGAGGCGTTTTCAAAACCGGTTGCATTTGTTGATGTAGAAAAAACTGATTCCGGGTCAACGCCGTGCAGATGGCTCTTAAGCATGAAAACATTGTTACATGATACTCCAACATGAAGTGCCTGAAAAGGTGTTTTGAGAAGCAAATTCTTGTTGAAGTCATAAGACAGAGATATGTTCCTAAGTCTGATGTTAGTTGCATCATACAAGTTTGCCTCGGTAATGCCCAGGTTGCCGCTGCTTTTAATGCCTTTGGTAAAATAATCCTGTACGGAAACACTGTCGGTATTGGCTACAAAATCGGCGCCTACAAGTTTTACACCTTTAACAAGCATTTTATTGCGTTCTCCGTCAATAACCGTGGCGGCGGCTGCCCCTGACATTTGTAAACCAAAGTTTGTTGCTGAGAACATTTTCCCGCCGAATCGCATATCGAACATGAAAGCGAGTTTAATTCCCTTATAACCAAAATTGGATGATAGACCAAGCAGAGCGTCTGCCTGCTGAGTTCCGAGGTTGTATTTTACACCATCAGAAGTAGGCAAGCCGTCCTTTAGAACCAACTCGCCAAAATGAGGACTTGTTTTATCCTCGACCCTGGTGAATCTGGTACCGTATATAATTCCGAATTTTTGCCCGGTTTCAGCTATAATCTGCAGGTTGTCGTACCCTCCGATTCCATATTTGGTAACTCCTTCGGCAAGGTCGATCACCTCATTTTTGTTAGTCGAGAAATTAGCTGATACATCCCAGGTAAAGGTATTTGCCATTCTGAGAATTCCTAGATTTGCTTGAATTTCAACACCCTTATTCTGGATGTTACCGGCATTGATCTTTTTCTGGCTGTAACCACTCATTGGGTCCATGGGCAAGTTAAGCAACTGGTTTGTGGCATTTGATTTGTACCAGGCAATATCCAAACTTACCCTGTTGTTCAGGAAATGAAGTTCAGTTCCGATTTCAGTTGAAGATATATTTTCGTTCACAACATTAGGATCAAATAAGGTACCGCCAGTTCCTGCCGTTGTGCTTCCTGTTGGATCTTTCCCGATAGAATAGGTGTTGTATAACTGATAAGGGCCTAGGTCGTTACCAACCTGTGCAACTGAGAAACGTACTTTTGCAAAATCGAACCAGGAAGGCATTTTAGTGCCCATTTTGTCCAGCATATCGCTGATTACCCACGCCACATTCACTGACGGGTAAAAGAATGAACGATTGGCCTTGCTGAGTGTTGAGCTCCAGTCGTTACGGAAGGTACCGTCAACGTATAGATAGCTGTCCCAGTTAAGTTGGAGTGAACCGTAAACGGAGTTGGTTTTCCTTTCATTGTATGATTCACCAACATTTGGTTTTCCATCAGCATTACCGAGGGTAAATAAATTGGGAACTACCAAAGCGCCGGCGCTTCCGCTTATACCGCTTCCAACCTGGTGCATGAGGTTACCACCTAACGTAAACATGCCACCAAGTTTACTGATTACGTTGTCCTTGCGGGCGGTGAGCAGGGTACTAAGGTTGGTTTCCTGAAACTGGTTTTTACCGAGGCTGTAATTACCTGCACTTGACAAGGGACTCCCGGCGTAGGTTCGTGACTCATTCCTGGCAGTGTACATGTCGGTACCGGCTTTAACTTCAAGATTGAGCCAATTGGTAAAGGCATATTTAGCCGATGCAAACATGATAAAACGGTCACGAATATCCTTATTCAGGTTGTATGATGACATCCAGTATGGATTTACTGAATTCTGATCGTACCAAATCATCTTGCCAAACTGATCGACAGAAGTCTCGAACTGGGAAATATCAATTGATCGGGGCAGGTTAAACAATGTATAGAATGCGTTAGAGCTATTCTGTCCGTTTAACGGGCGGTTTTCAGCAGATGCATTGATGTATTGCACTTTGGTATCAAGCGTTATCTTATCACCCTTACCAAATTTGGTGGTAGCGCGGGTGGTTAGGTTGGTGCGATTAAGTTTGGCGCCTGGTATCATACTTTTATCATCGGTCCTCGTTAACGAGGTATAAAAAGATGTTCCTCCGTATTGTTGCTGGATTGCAATATTTTCGGTTGTATTTATACCCGTTTTGAAGAATTTATCCACATTGTTGTGAATGTTCAGAGGTGCTGTTTTGGTGTCCCAGCCTTCAACAGGTTGACCAATGGCTTTCGGACCCCAGCTTGCATTTGATTTGTTGTCAAATGCTCCATACGAACCCTCGCCAAATACTCCCTGCAATTCAGGTCTTATAAAAATACTTTCGACAGATGTTGATGAAGATACCGAAACACCAAGACCCTGGCTATGGCGACCCGACTTGGTAGTTACAAGAATAACACCATTACCGGCCCTGTTGCCATAAAGAGCTGCCGCGGAAGCTCCTTTCAGGATTGAAATGCTGGCAATGTCATCAGGGTTTATATCCGACATACCATTACCCATATCAACTGATGGATTCCAGAAATCTGTATTGGATGCGCCGGTGAAGTTGTTGAGCGGAATACCGTCAACTACAATCAGAGGCTGATTGTCACCTGTTAATGAAGTATTTCCACGTAACAGTATCTTGGATGAACCGCCAGGACCGTTTGATGAACGGATAACCTGTAGCCCGGCAACCTGTCCCGATAGTGAATTCACCACATTGGTCTCATGCCTGTCTGTCATAGATGTTCCTTTAACTTCCTGTATAGCATAGCCAAGGGTCTTCTTCTCCCTGGAAATACCTAACGCAGTTACAACAACGCCTTCAATTACTGCTGCTGTTTGTGTAATCGAAACGTTTACTACATTCTGGCTTCCAACAGCTACTTCTTTGCCATCATAACCAATAAACGAGAATACCAGCGTCTGATCATTGCCGGTCACCTTTAAAGAGAAAGCTCCGTTAAGGTCAGTTATTGTTCCGGTGGTAGTACCTTTCACCATAATGTTTACACCTGGAATGGTTGAGCCGTCCTTGGCATCAGTTACCGTTCCGGTGATGGTCCTTTGGGCTAATGCGATCTGCCATGAGCAGAAAACGATCAGCGCCAGTAAGAGTGTCACTTTTTTCATACGCGCATTTTTTTTAGGTTGGATTTGAGGTTGGTTAGCACTAATTAATTGTTACGAATAATTATAATTGAAAGGGCGAAGCTAATAATTTTTTTTATTAACTTTTAACACTAAGGTTAAATTTTTTAATAAAAAATATTTTATTTTTCTTACGGATACTCTATTATTATCATTATCAACATATTAGAATATTTGTGGAACAAATATTTTTTTATGCCCAAGTGCATGTTTTATAAATTATCAGTGGTTATAAAAGTAGTTATAAATAATCCGTTTCTTATCCTCTCATCCAAAAAGTTCTAAACGGTTTTATTAACAATCATTCAAACATGTATAAAGTTATTTGCATCTGCTATATTTTTATTCCAGGGTTTAACCAGTATTATAAAAGTCAGCAAAGGCTTATGTGGTGAGCAATCCCGAATAAAAACAAACCGACTTGCCACAGATAATATCTAATTTAAATAATTTTATTTTTGGATAATTGGGGTTGATGCGTTCCATATCTGACAAATTCAACAGTATATAAATTGCATTGTAATCTTATGTAAAGTGAATTTTTGGGAAGAAAAGATATATGAAATTCACCTTTAGCAATATTAAGGTATACTTAAGATATCAAACTCATATTATTCTATATCTGCCTATAATCCAATATTATATATAGCTTTAAACTTGCGCATAAAAAGGATAAAATGAATTCTTGCCAATCTTAGTAATTTTTTTCACAATGTTAGTTGTTATTATTAATGATTATTGTAAATTTACAACCTCATACTATAAGATAGCTATTGACTAATAAAATTCAATTCGTATAACTACAAAGCTCAACAGGATGAAAAAAAGTATGCTTTTCGGTTCTACCCCGGCTGATCCCAGGGCAAACAGCGCTAAAAAAAATAACCTTAAACTATTGATATTAAAGGAATTGTATCAAAATGGATGCAAATCAATTCCTGAGCTTAGCAAAACAATACGCATGAGTACCCCTACGATTACCAGGGCAATAGACGAACTGATTGCCAGCGAGTTCCTTGCCGAAGAAGGTATTGGTAATTCGAGTGGTGGCCGCCGTCCTAATTTATATGGTTTAAATCCGCCAGCCCGGTATGTACTTGGCGTTGATATCAGCAGGTATCATATCCGCCTGGGCTTATTCAATTTCGCAAATCAGCCGGTTGGCGACTTTAAGGTATTGGACGAAGGACTTGAGATATCTAAAGATTTTATGAAAAGCCTGAAAATAGCCGTGAATGACTTTATCAGAGAATCGGGAATAGACAAGGCAAAACTAATGGGCATAGGAATCGCACTTCCCGGTTTGATTGATTTGCATACAGGCATCAGCTACAGTTATCTTCAGGATGAAAAACCAGCTACTATCCAATTCGAAAACTTTTTCGATTACCCTGTTTTTGTCGAAAACGATACTAAGGTGATGGCCCTTGGCGAACAGGCATTTGGGCTGGCACAGGGAAAACAAAACGTATTATGCCTTAATATAGGTGCAGGTATCGGACTTGGAATGATATTGAATGGCAAATTATACAAAGGGAATTCCGGCTTTTCAGGAGAGTTCGGGCATATACAAGTGGATCCAAACGGACAGCTTTGCTATTGCGGCAAAATTGGCTGCCTCGAAACCCTTGCTTCGGGAACTACCATGGTAAAACGGGCACGCAAGGAAATAGGCGATGGCGCTACAACGGTTATAAACTCCATGGTTGGTGGTGATCTTAATAAAATTACAATCGAAACTGTTTTGTCGGCGGCACAACGAGGCGACCAATTTGCCATAGGGCTACTTGCCAGCATTGGCGAACACCTTGGAAGAGGAATTGCCGTGCTTATTCATCTTTTTAATCCCGAACTTATCATTATTGGCGGCGAGCTTACCAGGGCTGAAAATTATATTGTTGACCCTATTCAGCAGAACCTCAACAGGTTCACCATTGCGAAAATCCGCCGCGACGCACAAATTGTTACCTCAAGCCTCGGCCAAAATGCCGGACTAATGGGTACTGTTGCCATGGTAATGAATAAGGTTTTTCAGAAAGATTAAATCTGAAACAAGCAGAAAGAAACAGATTTAAGTGATACCTTATTATAATGGTAAAAGCGCATTTAAAGACAGCATCAAAAACTAAATGTGCTCGCTCAAAATAGAAAGTTTTAACGCAACAAAACAGATAACGACATGGTAAAACAATGGATTACATTTCTGGCGACAATATTGCTTTTTTCGGGTCTTCCTGGGTTGTTAAAAGCTCAGCAAATTTTAGTTCCCGACTGGGAAAATCCTGAACTCACCTCGCTGAACACATTGAAACCGCATGTGTCCTATATACCTTTTGAATCTGAAGCAAAAGCTATTAAAAATATCCCCGGAGAATCAACAGCCTACAAACTTCTGAACGGGAAATGGAAATTTAAGCTTTCGGATAACTATTCACTGGTTCCGGTTGACTTTTTTAAACCCGGATTCGACGCATCAGGCTGGAATATGATCGAAGTTCCTTCGACCTGGGAAGTGCAGGGTTACTCCTACCCTATTTATACAAACACTCATTATGAGTTTTATACGAATAATCCGTTGCCACCGCACGTTCCTTATGACTATAATCCGGTTGGCACATACCTTACACAAATTACAATTCCTGAAACTTTCAAAGGCAAAAATGTATTTATTCATTTCGGGGCGGTAAAATCTTTTTTTTATATCTGGCTCAACGGCAATTATATAGGATTTAGTAAAGATTCGAAAACGCCCGCCGAATTTGACCTTACACCCTTTCTGAAAGAAGGCGGTAATACACTTGCGCTCGAAGTTTTCCGCTGGAGCGATGGTTCCTACCTCGAATGCCAGGATATGTGGCGGATGAGCGGTATAAACCGGGATGTATTTATTTATGCACGGCCGCAAACGTATGTACGCGATTTCTTTGCCAAAGGAAACCTGAAAGAAAATTACACCAAAGGAAACCTGGAACTGGACGTCCTTTTCAATAAAATATCGGGCGATGATGCAAAAAATCTGAAACTGCAAATAAACCTTTACGATAAAAGTAATATTTCGCGGCCTGTTTCTTCCGAAACGGTTTCGCTAAGTCAGGCTTTGGGAAAAGACAGTTTACACTACGAAAAAGCACTTCCGGATGTAAAAAAATGGACTGCTGAAACACCGGATTTATACCTACTCACACTCACCCTGCTCGATCAGAACGGGAAATGCATTGAGAGTCTCAGCAACCGCATTGGATTCCGCACCAGCGAAATAAAAAATGGCCTGCTACTGATAAACGGTGTTGCCATAAAACTCAAAGGGGTAAACCGTCATGAATTTGATCCGGTGCTAGGCCATGTAATTCCGCGCGAATTAATGCTGCTCGATGTAAAACTCATGAAGCAGAACAATATTAATGCCGTTCGCACCTGCCATTATCCGAACGACCCATACTGGTATGAGCTTTGCGACGAGTATGGATTGTATGTGATTGATGAAGCAAATATTGAATCGCATGGTATGGGTTACGATCCTGACCGCACGCTTGGGAATAATCCTGTATGGATGAAAGCGCATATCGATCGCACCCGAAGGATGCTTGAACGGGATAAAAATTATCCTTCGGTTATTATCTGGTCGTTAGGCAACGAAGCCGGCAACGGATGCAATTTTCAGGCAACTTACAAATGGATTAAAACCCGCGATCTGAGCAGGCCTGTGCAGTACGAACGTGCTGAACACGAATGGAATACAGATATTTTTTGCCCAATGTATGAAAGTGTTGAGGCAGAACTTAAATACGCTTCGAAAAAGCAGGACAAACCACTGATACAGTGTGAATATGCGCATGCCATGGGCAACAGCACCGGCAATCTAGTTGATTATTGGGATGCAATCGATAACAATGAACAGCTTCAGGGTGGTTTTATCTGGGACTGGGTTGACCAGGGATTGCAGAAATTCGATTCAACCGGACGCAAGTACTGGGCTTTTGGCGGAGATTTCGGACCGAAAAACGTACCAAGCGACGGTAATTTTTGTACAAACGGTTTGGTGTTTCCTGATCGCGTGCCACATCCGGGACTTTCGGAAGTTAGAAAAGTGTATCAATATGTAAAATTCAACGCCATTGATTTAACGAGGCCCAGTTTCCGGATGTCTAACAAATATGCTTTTATTGATCTGAAAAACACACAATTGCAATGGGTGATTACTGAAAATGGAAATCCTGTTTCGACAGGAATTTTAGCTACTGTTAGCATCACTCCAGGTAATTCACGCGACTACACAATTTCGTGGAAAGCGCCTTCAACAAAACCAGGAAAGGTTTACCATCTGAATCTTAACCTTATTACTACTGACGATCGTCCTTTGCTTGGAAAAGGATATACCCTGGCATCCGAACAATTTGAACTGCCTTATACAACCCCGCAAGCTGAACTCAATTCCTCATCCTTACCTTCATTGATAGCTTCTGAATCAGGCAATACAATAAAAGTTAAAGGGAAAACCTTCGCCGTAGAGTTTGATAAAACTTCAGGAACCATATCCTCTATTTTAATTGATGGTCATCCGCTTCTGGAACAAGGTCCGCTCCCTAATTTCCGCAGGGCTCCACTTGATAATGACATAGGCGCCAAAATGTTTATCAAATGCAAACCGTGGTGGGATGCCAGCGAAAATAGGATGGTGAAATCTGTAACTCTTGACAAATCAGATGATAAAGCAATAAAAATTGCCGTAACTTTCGATTTTCCTGACGCAAACAGCACTATGCATATAATGTATACTGTTACAGGAAAAGGAGATATATTGGTTGAAAACAGCCTGAAAGCAGGCGAAAACCTACCCTGGATTCCCAGGTTGGGAATGAACATGCGTTTAAATGGGTCACTGAACCAGGCGGATTGGCTGGGACGCGGTCCTTTCGAAAACTATGTTGACCGAAAGACCGCAGCCTTTATAGGGAAATATCATTCAACCACCGACGATATGTATATTCCTTATATCCGTCCCCAGGAAAATGGATACCGCACTGATGTACTATGGCTTTCAGTTAACGACGGGAAATCAGCAGGAATATACTTTGAAGGTAATCCGAACCTTGGATTCAGTGCGATGCCATATACCTACGTTGATCTGAAAGGCTTTGTACAGACTGGCAAACATGGCAATCTTGTTCAGAAACAGAAATTTACCGATCTGAATCTCGATTATCTGCAATGCGGTATTGGTGGTAACGATAGCTGGGGAGCATGGCCAATGGAAAAATACCTGATCCCGGCAAAGGATTACTCCTGGTCGTACCGCATGAGGCCTTATCTGATAAATAAAGAAACTCCTGCCAAACTGCGGGAAAACAAAATTGTAGTTAAACCTTAATCCAAAAATCATGAAATTAGCCGACATTAAAGGATATTCCTCGGAATCAAACAGTTCGATGTGGAACGATGATGCCCTGGTAACACGATATGAAAAAGTACCCATTCAGATTTTCCCCTCAGCTAAAGAAGGTTCTGCTGTAATAGCTGCGAGAATTGTTGAACTTGTAAAGCAACGTCAGAAAGCAGGCAAAAACCTGGTACTTGGGCTGGCAACAGGTTCTACTCCGCTTAAGGTGTACGCTGAACTGATTCGCTGGCACAAAGATGAAGGCGTAAGCTTCTCGAATGTGATCACATTTAACCTCGATGAGTATTATCCGCTGGAACACGACCATCAGCAAAGCTATAACCATTTTATGTGGGACAGGCTTTTCAAGCATCTGGATATAAAGCCCAAAAACATCCACATTCCATCAGGCAGTATTGAAAAAGATGATGTTGCTGCTTTTTGTCGTGAGTACGAAAAAAAGATAGCTGATGCCGGTGGAATTGATATGCAGTTACTGGGTATAGGGCGCACCGGGCATATAGGGTTTAATGAACCCGGCTCGGCTTATAACTCAAAGACCCGGCTGGTAACGCTCGACAGGCTTACGCGCAATGATGCCGCCGATACATTTAACGGGCAGGAACATGTTCCTCATTTCGCCATTACAATGGGCGTCGGCACCATCATGAATGCAAAGGAAATATTCCTGATGGCATGGGGCGAAGGTAAGGCTGAAATATTATCTAAAGCCGTGGAAGGACCGGTAACAGATGTAATCCCATCGAGTTACCTGCAAAATCACCCTAATATCAAATTTATTATTGATCCCCCGGCAGCCGCGCATTTAACCCGCTTCAGGTCACCCTGGCTGGTGGGCCAATGTGTTTGGACCGACCGTATGATACGTAAAGCCGTACTATGGCTTTGTACGCAAACCGGCAAACCATTGCTGAAGTTAGCCGAGCGAGATTACAATGATTATGGGCTTTCAGACCTGATAACAAGTCATGTTTTCAGTAAAATAAATATAAAGGTATTTAATGATTTACAGCATACCATAACCGGGTGGCCTGGTGGCAAACCTAATGTTGACGATTCCACTCGGCCAGAGCGTGCCTTGCCATTTCCCAAACGTGTTGCTCTTTTCAGTCCTCATCCCGACGATGATGTGATTTCGATGGGTGGAACTTTTGCACGCCTAGTGGAACACGGACACGATGTTCATGTTGCGTACCAAACATCGGGAAGCATTGCCGTGAGCGATGATGATGCTATTCGTTATCTCGATTTTGTGCGTAATTATGAAAAAATTTACGACATTGTCGAGCCAAAAGCGGAGTCCTTATACCAGGAATCAACCGATTTTTACCTGAATAAAAAGAAAGACAGCATTGAACCGGCCGAACTGTTGGCCGTTAAAGCTTCGATACGACGGGGCGAAGCAACCGCATCGTGCCGCTACATCGGGCTGCCTGAAAAAAATGTGCATTTTATGAATCTCCCGTTTTATGAAACCGGAACTGTTAAAAAAGCGCCTGCCGGAGAAAAGGACATACAGATCACCATGGATTTCCTCCGCTGGCTGAAACCGCATCAGATTTATGCTGCCGGCGACCTCAGCGACCCGCACGGCACACACCGCGTTTGCATCGATATTATTATCGAAGCGCTGGAGCGGATGAAAAATGAAGACTGGATGAAAGATTGCCGTGTGTGGTTGTATCGCGGCGCATGGCAGGAGTGGGATATCGAAATGGTTGATATGGCCGTCCCGCTTAGTCCCGAAGAAGTGATAATTAAAAGGAATGCCATCTTCAGACATCAATCGCAGAAAGACGGCGCCATGTTTATGGGTGCCGATAAACGCGAATTCTGGCAACGTGCCGAAGAACGCAATAAAGATACCGCCCGACTATACGACAAACTAGGAATGGCTGAATATGAGGCGATTGAAGTGTTTGTGAGATATGAGGTGGAGTGAGTTGGGAGTGAATAATGAATAATGAATAATGAAGAGTGAAGAGTGAAAAGTGTCTGTACACCTGCAGGGTGTCTGACACTGGAAAGTGATGAATAAAAAACAAAGAGTTAGAAATGTGTTGTGAAATACAAATAATTTTTAACTCTAAATATACTTGTCAACAAAAAGTCTCTTCAGGGATTTGGGGTTACTAGTAAACTCAAGACCACTCAAAATTATGGTTGGGAAGTAAACAGTTAAAGGAAAATAGTTAATAGAAAACAGAGTTTAGGTTAATTTTCAAAATCCTTAAATTTAAAAAGGATTTTATAAAATAATGTTCTCCTGTTTCAAAACGATAAACTGCAAATAAAGTAATTACTAACAAATAAAACTTTGAACATGAATACAACACCAACGGCTATTGACCGCAAGAATTACATCATGTCACTCTCCATCATTGGAGCCTTGTTTTTCATTTTTGGATTTGTGACCTGGCTTAACGGCTCCCTTATGCCATTTCTGCAAACAGCATGTGAACTCTCTCCTTTCCAGGCCAGCCTTGTTACACTTGCCTTTTACATAGCGTATTTTGTAATGGCTTTGCCGTCGTCCTTTGTGCTAAAGAAAATCGGATATAAAAACGGTGTTTTTGTCGGCTTATTGATAATGGCCTTAGGTGCATTGGTGTTTATTCCCGCAGCTTACTCGCGTCAATTCGGAGTTTTTCTGATCGGTTTGTTTGTTTTGGGGACAGGATTAGCGCTTCTGCAAACTGCCACCAATCCATTCATTACCATTATCGGCCCGCGCGAAAGCGCTGCAAAAAGATTGGCAATAATGGGTATTTGCAACAAAATGGCCGGGGTTTTCAGCCCACTTGTTCTTACGGCACTTATCCTTCACGGAATGGAAAAATTTAGCGAAAGCAACCTGGCTTTACTCACTTTCGATCAGAAAGAGGCGCTGCTCAACCAACTGGCTTCGAGGATTGTTGGCCCCTATACGGCAATGGCAGTAATCCTAGCTGTATTTGCAGTACTGGTAAAATTCTCATCCCTGCCAAACGAAATTGATATTGAAGCCGACGAACACGACACCCTTAAAGGATTTGTAAAACAAATTCCGGATGCGCTCAAAATCCGTCATTTGCTACTGGGTATCATCACTTTATTTGTTTATGTTGGCGTTGAAGTAATGGCTGGCGACAGCCTTACACAATTCGGAAGGTCGCTTCACCTGGATTATGCACCTAAGCTAACAGCCTTTACCATGGCTTTTATGGTGTTTGGATATTTACTTGGTATCGCACTCATTCCTAAAGTAATCAGCCAGTCGAAAGCCCTTGTGTTTTCGGCTATTCTGGGTGCTTTGTTTGCATTTGGAGCTGCAACTTCATCAGTTGCTGATAATAATATCTTTTCGGCCATGTTCGGATGGTTAAATAATATTTTCGGATTCAATATTCCGCTGCTGCCAAATGCTGTATTCTTTGTTACCTTACTAGGATGGGCCAATGCGTTGATGTGGCCGGCGATATGGCCCCTGGCACTGAATAATCTGGGCAAATACACAAAGATTGGTTCCGCCTTGCTTATCATGGGTATTGCAGGTGGAGCGCTTATTCCTCCGACTTATGCCAAACTTGGTCAATCCATCGGATTTCAGGAGGCTTTGTGGATTATGGTACCCATCTACCTTTTCATAATTTATTATGCAACGGTAGGACATAAAATAAAAACTAAATAGTAAAATTTAATCAAATGACTAAACCAACATTACTGGTATTGGCTGCCGGAATGGGCAGCAGATATGGAAGTCTGAAACAAATTGACCCGGTTGGACCATCAGGCGAAACCATTATCGATTATTCCATTTACGATGCCGTAAGGGCAGGTTTCGGAAAGGTAGTTTTTATCATCCGTAAAAGCTTTGAACAGGATTTTAAGGATATTTTCATCACCAAGTTAGAGCCTTATATTCCTGTTGAATATGTTTTTCAGGAAATCGACAATATACCCGAAGGTTTGTCCTTTTCGCCCGAACGCAGCAAGCCCTGGGGAACAGCTCACGCCATCCTTATGGCCAAAGATATTATTCATGAGCCCTTTGCAGTAATCAACGGTGATGATTTCTACGGTTCGGACGCTTTTAAAACCATGGCTGATTTCCTGAATTCGTTAACTGCTGAACTGCAAACCCAATACTCGCTGGTTGGCTACCAGGTTGGGAATACCATGTCGGACCATGGCACAGTTTCGCGTGGGGTTTGCCGGGAAGATGTAAATCAAAACCTGGTTTCTGTTACAGAGCGCACTAACATCCAATATATTGACGGAGGAATTGCCTATCAGGAAGCTGATGGCAAATCTGTTTTTCTGAATCCTGAAACCCTGGTTTCTATGAATTTCTGGGGATTTACTCCCGAATATTTCAAACAGACAGAATCCATGTTTATCGATTTTGTGAAA
>JBBRYZ010000065.1:0-22124 GCA_038237165.1 Bacteroidales bacterium
CTTGAACCTTTTTCTTTTAATACTCCTACTATCAGGTATCTGCCGGGACCAATGGTGATAAATTTACCAATTGGATCTTCCTTGTTTTTGAATATTTTATTAATAACATCGCTACCCACAATGGCTACTGATGCTCCATAGTAAACTTCAGTCGGAGAGATATTACGACCTTGTTGAATCTCATTTCCGGAAGTGATGATATAGTTTTCATCACAACCTGTTACTCTTACATTGGGATTTGTCTTATTGTTCGCAAATTTTACTGTGGCATTGCCGGAGGCAAATATATAAACAGAAGCTGTTGCAGGAAATGTATAGGCTTCCTTAAATCGCATGGCTTCTTCATACGATATTTCTCTGAAATCTTTTGCTTTAGTTCGGTTGCCGCCACCTATACGTACTTGCATGGTGCGGTTACGGATGGTAAATGTATTGGCACCCATCATCTGGAAATTGTCGTTGAGATAGTATTTTATCGCGTCTATCGAAGTAAGGATTCCGACAAGAGCCATAATTCCAAATGCAATAATAAGTACTGTTAGAGTGGTACGCATCATATGACTTCGCACTGATTGTAACGATATACGAAGATTTTCAAGTACAAGGCTGCCCGACAACAATTTCATGTTTAGGATATTATGGATATAACTTTGGTTCGCTTACTGTCTGCAATAAAATCAACAATCAATATGTTGGTAATGCATGAAACAACTGGTAAAATTAATGATTTAATTTACACAGTACAAAAAAAACAAAAAAGGAAGAAATCGTTTAAAACAAGGAGATAGCCGACGACATGAACAGTGACCAGAATAATACGGACGCACTGAGATAAACTAATAAAAAGCGGTTTGAGGAATAATACCTTGTAGCTATAAATGTGCCAACCGGAATTGAAAGAAGTACCGGTGTGAGAATAACAATTCCTGCCATCCCGAATTTTTTCACTATTTTGATAATCATCCTGTTCCGCCTGGTAAATCTACGGGCCGGGATGAATTTCGGTGTGGTCAGATTTAAATATCCGTGTATTTTAACCCTGATCAAATGTGTATAATAGAAAAAATACCTTGAGTATAAATGGAGTATCCATTTACTCAGGAAAAAAAATGCAACAACACCAACAATTCCACCTGCAGTTGTCGAAAGCCAGGTTTGAATAAAATTCAGACCCATCCCAAATGATAATGCAGGAGCAATCAAAAATTTGATGCTGCTAACCAAAAAGACTATTAATATTTTTAAGAAACCTGACAAGATTAAATCATTTTGTATAGAAACGTATCAACTTCATTATTGTTGCAGAAAATCCATTAAAATTTAAATTAAATTAACAAATCATCATTAACGGTTTACACTTTTTGCCCATAAGCCAGATCGCCAGCATCGCCAAGTCCCGGAACAATATATCCCTGAGCTGTAAGTTCATCATCTATGGCGGCTACCCAAATAGTTGTACCCGTTTTTGGAAGCATACGTTTTAAGTATTCAACGCCTTGTACACTAGCTACAACGGAGACAAAATGAATATGGGCGGGCTTCCCATGCACGAGCAATGATTTGTAGGAAGCAACCATCGAATGACCTGTGGCAAGCATAGGGTCAGTTACAATGAGAACACGGCCTTCGATTTCAGGACTGGAAACATATTCAATCTGTATGGCAAATTCGCCATCTTTCCGATGCTCGCGATAAGCAGAAACAAATGCATTATCTGCTGAATCAAAATAATTAAGTATTCCCTGGTGCAATGGCAAACCGGCTCTTAAAATTGTAACCACCACAGGTAAGGTTTTTATCACCTGAATTTCAGCACTGCCAAGGGAAGTGATTACTTCCTTTGCTTCGTATTCCATTGTTTTGCTGATTTCATACGCAAATATTTCACCCACTCGCTCCATATTCCGTCTGAATCGCATACGATCCTGCTGTATGTTTACATCTCGTAATTCACGAACGAATTGGTTTACTACTGAATTTTTACTTCCGATATTGATTACCATTTTCCTGAATTTAAAACCAATTGTTAATTACCCGAATCCTGAATTCTGACAAAAATAAGTACTTTGATCTATAGTCCGACAATTGAAATTACTTTTTTAATTATCTTCTGATTAATCTCCATGTTGTCAGTGCGATACGAAAGAATACAGGCAGCGTATTTTTTACATAACGCTGGTAGATTACCTTTCCCGCACCAAAGCTGCTGTAAAACCGCGCCAGACCCTCATCATTCGAACCTTCAAAATCAAGCGTCAGAGATTTACCGGCATTTTGCCTGATAAAGGTATCGATAAGCCATGGCATGGCATTCAGATTGCGGCCGGTTTCTGAAAGTGCTGAAAACAGGAATATTGATTTCTGATGGCTGTTCACCCATAATATTCCTGCGACTAATTGGTTAAACTCATCAAATGCACCCCAAATCTCACCCAATCCTTTTTGAATGCTTTCATAAGCAATTCGCTGTATGAGCAAATATTGTTTATCATTTAAATGCTTCAAATCCTGCCCTTTGTTAGCCCTGAAAAGTGAAATAAGTTCTTCCGGCCTCACGTTTTTTAAAATGCTAAGTTTATTTTGAGATGCTTTTTTAAGGTTGCGCTTAAGGTTACTTTGATAGTCGTGAGCGATTTCATCGTATTCATTTTTCAGATCCAACTCAAGATTGGTCATATCGCTAACATTACCTGAAGGACTCACAGGATTAGTTGTATTCAGGTTAATATCAATGTATTTATAGTCTGAGGGAATGCTTTTCAGAAATTCTGTAAGTTTTGTTTCTGGCGAAAAAGACCTGGAAAATAGCCCGAGTTGCTGCGTAAAATAGGGTTGAATTATATATTTAATACCTGCCTTCGACGAAACTGTTAATGGAAATACATTTTCATAATCTCCTTCAACCAAGGCACACCAGCCGGGACTTACAATATCGAGATACCATGAATACGCACAAAGATTCCCGTTAACCGCATTACCGATACAATCGTCCCAACGCGATTTATTGATCATATTATGTTGGAGAAAATGTATCATGGATGGAGTTGGAGGCTTAGGAATTAATTGTCATAAAATGGTGATTCGATGGTTCGGGCGTCTAATTGGTTTTAAAGTTCAGTGCTTCGCATTCAATGCTTCGTGTTCATGGTTCAAGATTTTAAACGTGATATTTAGCAGTCGTTCATTCGTGCCATCATGCCATCGTGCAATCGTGCAATCGTGCAGTCATGCACTCGTCCATTCCTGCCGTCGTGCCGTCGTGCAGTCGTGTCGTCGTGCCATAGTCCCTTCTTACTTTTTCATCCCCTCTTCCACCATTTTTACATACACATCCAGCCATCCTTTCCAATCACCTTCTTCATTTAAAGAAGGGTTATGCCACAACGGAATAAATGTTCCCCCAACTTTTTTTACTTCATTGATCAGTTCGATAATTGTCGCTATGGCTTTTTGGGGGCTGAGTTTCATGTAATCATGAAGCGTTCCGTCCATCACTATAAACGGATGTATGATGAGGTTAGTTTGTGCATCCTGATCGAGATCGAAGAAAGGAAAAGGTGTACAAATCGATGCTCTGAATCCCGGAATCTCAGCATAACCCATCGTATAGTCGTGAGTAATGTCATTATTGATCAGGTTTCGATAGGTTTCTGGTAAGGTAAGTTTCAGGAAATGTTGCCTGCTGCGTTCCACCTCAAGTTTCAGGATTTTTGAAAGCCTGGCCGTTTCCATTACCATCAGTGTAGGCTGTAGAGACGATGCATATGAAGGGTGAATCCCTATTTCTGCATAATCAGCCAGGTAACGGATGAGCCTTTGAAAATACCTGTTGTTGTAGGGAATGTTTTTATCGTTAGGAGCATAATCAGCAAGCAATATAAAATAAATGGCCCTGTATTTAAATTTATGCTGCAACTGCATTTGCAGTTCAAATGTGTCGAAAGGATCATGTTCAATTCTCATCAAAACCCTGATTCTTTGCCATACTTCATCATAATCCCTGTTTTGAACTGACTTGATAATACCGCCCACCGCACGGGTGAAGCCTTTATTTTTAAAGGAATAAGCTGCATCAATGTCGATGGTGGGAACAAAGCTATATACCGGAGTGGTGAATTTTAAAGTTGGGAACCATTTCTCAAGAATTTCCATTATCTTAAATGACCACATATTTACCAGTGGTTTATGAAGATATCCCTGTTGAAATGCGTCACTTCCGGACGCAAGAAAACGGTTATGGTTGTCGCGGATATGTGGAAGGTATTCCTCAAAGCGACTTACAAGGTAAAAAGCTGCTGCAAATAGATCGAAAGGAAGAACGGAATCTTTTTGTTGCACAGGGAAAAATACCAGCCCTCCTTCGAATGTAAAATGTTTTAACTCCCTTGCGTTAATTTTGCTTTCAAAAAGTAAACCGTTAGCTGCAAAAAACAGATGTTTTTCATCCACATCAACGCCATACGAAAATTTTGGTCGCTCATATTGCTCAAATTCCAAGGAATTAGAAGTGAATTCAATTTCCAGTCCCAAAAGTCGTGTCAATACAAGCTGCATACTATAACGCAGACGGTTGGTTACTTTCGGAATCAGAATCAATACCATGGCAACAAAGGATATTGAGCAAAAATACGTTTTTTTAGCTGTCTTTTTTCATAGCAAAATTTTATTGGCTTATGATTATACATCTTTCGAAAAGCAGTCTGAAAGTGGCTTGGTTGAATTGTATATACTTTTCATATGCAAGCATGGACTTTTCGAAAAATGAAAAGCTGTGACTTTGATAGAGGAAGTCAATTGGGTCCTGTTAAATATTCCAAGCCCGTGGTCATTTCAATTTTATTAACAAACCTTTTCTCATTGGCCGAATTGTTTTACTTTTGAATTTGATTTTTTTACCTGTTTTGGGATCGAAATAAAAGTATCGGTTCCGGATTAATGAACTAACATTCCGACTGAAATGGATAATTTTATAGTATCGGCGCGAAAATATCGTCCTGTAACATTTAACACTGTTGTAGGGCAGATTTCGATTACCGGAACCCTTAAAAATGCAATACGAAACAACCAGTTAGCCCAGGCTTTTCTATTCTGCGGTCCACGTGGCGTTGGCAAAACTACCTGTGCCCGTATCCTTGCCAAAACGATCAATTGCCTGAATCCGACATCAGAAACTGAGCCTTGTAACGTATGTTCTTCATGCACAGCTTTTAACGATTCTGCATCCTTCAACATTCATGAACTGGATGCTGCTTCGAACAACAGTGTCGATGATATCCGCAACCTTGTTGACACGGTGAGGATCCCGCCACAAATGGGTAAGTATAAGGTGTATATCATTGATGAGGTTCACATGCTTTCGACTTCGGCGTTCAATGCATTTCTGAAAACGCTGGAAGAACCACCTGCTTACGCAAAATTTATTCTTGCAACAACTGAGAAACACAAGATCATTCCTACCATTCTTTCGCGTTGCCAGATATTTGATTTTAAGCGCATTACTGTCGATGATATCGCGAAACACCTGGCATTTGTTGCCGAAAGCGAAGGTGTAACTGCCGATCCCGAAGCACTCCATATAATTGCTCACAAAGCTGATGGCGCACTTCGTGATGCCTTGTCAGTTTTTGACCAGATGGTGAATCTCGGCGATCGGAATATCAGCCGTGAACTGGTTCTCGAAAACCTGAATGTTCTCGATTATGAGTATTATTTCCGCATTATGGAATATATGCGCAGCGGTAATTTCAGGGATACTCTGCTGATTATCAATGAAGTAATTGAAAAAGGTTTCGACGGACAACATTTCATTACCGGGATGGGCGAGCATTTACGTAATTTGCTCATGAGTATTGATGCGGCAACCATTAAACTTATCGAAACCAGCGATGCCATACGGATAAAGTATAAAGAACAGGCGCAATCGGTTCCGCTACAGCTGCTTATTAATGCGATGGATATCATCAATAAATGTGATGTAACCTATCGGACTTCAAATAACAAAAGACTTGCGCTCGAAGTACCTCTCATTCAAATATGTAAGTTGAGCGGACAAATGCAAATGCCCGCAGTTACACAAGCAGCAGTTATAAAGGCTGCCATTGCTCCCGAAGTAAATCAGGCGCCGGTGGTTGTTCCTCAGTTGCCGGTTGTTTCGGAACCTAAAATTCAGGTAGCAACGCCCACGCCTGTTCAGGCAGAAATCAGTACAGCGCAGATTTTTTCGGAACCAACTGTTGCTGTGGAATCTGCGGTACAAGTTCCTTCTGAAATAATTTCTGAACCAACTCCGGTACCGGTTTCTGAACCAGATACTCCAGTTCCGCCAATAGTTCCTGTTGCAGTCGCATCTGTAGTTACACCAGCTCCGGTTGCTGAGATTACCACACCGCCCCAGCCCATAAAAGAAATTCCTGCCGAACCGGAGCACGTTCCTGAACATGACGCACCTGTGCAATCACATCATACCTCAAGTATTTCGATAAAATCAATTTTGAAAGCCGATCAGCTTGCAGGATCAGTAAAACCTGATGTTGTAAAAGAAAGAAATGAACCTTTCGCTTTTGAACAGATCGAAGAAACTCTCCTTCGCTATGCAGAATTAAAGAAATTTGATTCCGCCCTCTATTATGCTGCGCTTACCTCGTATAAGCCCACTCTTCAGCCGGGTAATGTGTTGTTGATTACTGTCGGGAATAAAATTCTGGAAAAAGAATTAAACGACCGCCGCAATATACTGCTCGATTACCTTCGCGATGAGATGAAAAATGATTTCATTACCATGCAGATTTTTGTTACTGAACAGGTTTCGGAAACAAAGAAATACATGAACGATCGCGAAAAGCTTGATGCTATGGCTGCCCAGAACCCTAATGTGAACAGGCTCAGGGACCAGCTTAACCTGGAACTGGATTTGTAATATTGCAATATGTCGGTTAATCCCCAAAATGCACGGAAAGTTTTTGCTTTAGGCGAAACAGTCCTGGATCTGGTTTCGGAAGGCGGATTCAGCATGCGGGCAGTTCCGGGTGGCTCGGTTCTGAATGCATCGGTTTCACTCGGCAGGATGGGTGTTGAAGTACAATTAATCAGCGAGTTTGGAGCAGATATGGCCGGAACACTTCTTGATGGATTTTTAAGTTCCAATGGCGTTCGTACTGACTTTTGTACTCGGTATCCAAACCACAAAACTTCTTTGGCGCTTGCCTTTCTCGACAGTGCAAAAAATGCCTCATATTCCTTTTACCATGATTCTCCTGAAAACCTAAACCAGGTAAACATCCCGGCTTTCGAAAACAGTGTTATTCTGCTTTTCGGTTCCTTTTATGCGGTAAAGCCCAACCGAAGAAATGTTTTACTATCAATTCTTCAAAAAGCAATTGAGGCAAAGTCAGTTATTTATTATGACCTTAATATCCGCAAAGCTCATTCGGATCAGATGGATGTATTGATGCCCTCATTTATGAATAATATTGCAGTAGCCACCATAGTAAAAGGCTCGGATGAAGATTTTATGAATTTGTTTGGCATTTCTGATCCTGCTGCCATTTATGAAAAAGTTAGTCCATACTGTAAAACACTTATTTTTACCAGCGGCTCAAAACCGGTGCAGATTTTTACGCCAAAATATAACCGAACCTACAAAGTGCCTGAAATCACTCCTGTTTCGACAATAGGAGCCGGTGATAATTTTAACGCCGGGTTTATTTATGGATTAGCTACTTCTGATTTTAGTGCAAATGATATTACAGAAATACCGATGGCTGAGTTGGATCGAATGGTCGCCTGTGGACTGGCTTTTGCTGCCGGAACTTGCCTTTCGGAAGAAAATTATATTCCGGGTAAATTTGAACCTGATTTTTGGAAGAAATATATTTGATGTTTCTTTGCACTTTCTTAGCACCTGAATTATACGATTATGAAACAAGCTTTTGCGAAATTTATATTAAAATTTTTTGGTTGGAAAGTGGTGATTAATATCCCGCCTGATCTTAAAAAGTGCGTGGTTATGATGGCGCCGCACACCAGCAACTGGGATTTTCTGGTTGGCTTTCTCGGATATATGTCAATTGGTGTCGATTCGAAATACCTTATTAAAAAAGAAGCATTCTTTTTTCCGTTTGGCGGAATTTTAAAATCCATCGGGGGGCTGCCGGTCGACCGTAATGCCAGCACCAATATAGTTAGCCAGGTTGGCGAAATGTTCAAAAAAGACGACAACCTCTTTCTCACAATTACTCCCGAAGGAACACGCAGCCTGCGTCCTACTTGGAAACGCGGGTTTTATCATATTGCTGAACTGGCCCAGGTGCCAATTGCTTTTGGATTTCTGGATTATAGAAATAGAGTGGGCGGAATTGGTGGAATGATCTTTCCGACAGGAAATTACGATGAAGATTTGAAAAAAATTGAATCCTTTTATGAGGATAAAGGCGCCAGGTTTCCAGAAAAATTTAACCTTAGTCCACAGTATCGCAATAAAGCCTAGCTATTACTTCTTCAGGATTAACGTTTTACTGAAATTGAATTTTCAATCTGTTTACACAAAACCTGCAATCATTTTTATTTAAAACACTATCATGCAGCTACTTACACCTTCACATTTTACGGATTACGAACTTCTTGATTCGGGCGGTTTCGAAAAACTGGAACGCTTCGGGCAGTATGTCATTATCCGTCCTGAGCCCCAGGCAATCTGGAACCGTTCGATGAGTGAGGCGGAATGGGATAAAATGTCGTCGGCAGCATTTAAGCTGGAGAAAAACGATACCGAAAAAGGCCGGTGGATACTAAAAAAAGGTATGCCGGAGCAATGGCGGATTAATTATGGGTATAAGAAGATGAATTTTAATGTCAGGCTGGGGCTAACTTCATTCCGTCATATCGGCGTTTTTCCTGAGCAGGCGCCCAACTGGGATTATATTTATGATAAAGTAACCTCTTGCAAAGATTTAAATCCGAAAGTGCTGAATCTTTTTGCCTATACCGGCGCAGCTTCACTTGCTGCGCGTGTGGCAGGAGCGGAGGTTGTACATGTCGATTCGGTAAAACCGGTGATTACCTGGGCACGCGAAAATATGGAAAACAGCCAGCTAACGGATATTCGCTGGGTAGTGGAAGATGCGCTTAAATTTGTACAGCGCGAGGTCCGCCGTGGCAATAGTTATTCAGGAATAATCCTTGACCCGCCTGCTTACGGCCGTGGCGCCGATGGCGAGAAATGGATACTCGATGATAACCTGAACGAGATGATCCAGCTTTGCAGCAAATTGCTCCTGTCCGAAAATAGTTTCCTGATATTGAATATGTATTCTATCGGATTTTCGGCGCTTGTGGGTAATAACCTGGTAAATAGTTATTTCAACAGAGGCGATCAGAATGAGTTTGGCGAACTGTATCTTGCAGATCGCTTTGGGAAAAAGCTTCCGCTGGGGACATTCCTGAGATTCGGCAGGTAAAATCAGTTTTCTACTTACTTTTACTATTTCCCGCTTTCAAAATTCCCTGTTGCAATTAGCTCATCATACAACTCACCTTTTTGCCTGTGATAAACCAGGATGGTATAGGTATTACGCGTTTGCGAATGGTTTCCTTCTACCCAGGTGGCATCACCCACTTTTCCCTTGTTGGGTAGCATCACATACCAATAATTATAATACCCTTGTTTGAAAAGTATATTGGCCTCGTATCCTTTACGCCGGTAATTATAATCCATTCTGTTTTCGGGAGTATATTGCCAGCAGTTGAAACCGCCCGCCACATAAAGGTTGCCTTCAACAATGGGCGCGTCATAAGGCAGGAAGAATTTTACAATGGCATATTCGCCATAATTCGAAACAGGTTCGCCATCATCATTCTTCAACAGGAATTTTCCGTTTATATCATCATCCAGGGCATATGACTTGAATGTCCGCTTCTCACTATCCCAAAGCTTTACAATAAATACGGTATCGTTAAATGTAATCTCGCGCACCTTTTCCGAAATTCTCTGAATGCTTCTTATATCAAATCGCCTGAATTCATTTACCCCATCAAAAAGATTGGTTCCATTGTCGAAATTATAATCAAATACCTGGTTGCGAACCATATAAGGTTTCAAAGTGGTGAGGGCGTTGTCCCAGCGCCAGTTTTGCAGAATTACAACTTTTATATCCTGGTAAGGGGCATCAATGCGGTACCCGGCGGTATTAATCTGAAAATCCACCTCCTGCTTGGTTTCATAATCTTCGGAAGTACCCGCCCGTCCAATTTTTGCCGTAATCGTAACTTTTGGATCAACCACCATAAAGCGACGGGTAAATGCGTTTATTTCGTTCCCTTTCTGGTCGCGGTAATAAACTCTTAAAATATAATTACCAGATTTTTTGATAATCATTCGATCGCTGGGGAACACAAAATCAAAATTTGTGTACGAAGTTCGGGTATTAGATGAAGATTCGAAATTTTCAATCTGTTCTTCCTCAAAACCTTCGATGAACTCATTAGTCTGAATGTCAGATTTATCCCAATTGGCAGTGCAATGTTGAATCTGGTAATAATATTGCACGAAACTCCCCCGCAGATCATCAAAACTAACATGAAGCCTTTCATTCGTGTTTAGCGTAATCACAGGATCGGCCAGATCAAAGCCTGGCTGCGAAAGATCAACCGATTTTATGTAATTTTGATAAATATGGTTGTCATAACGTAAAAAAATGGCTGAATAATAATCTGTTGTATCAGACCAGCTTTCGATGGTTGCTGCTTTTGAGTCGGGTCGAATCAATAAAGTCAGACTCAATATAAGTACTATGGCAATGTATCTCAGCTGCATATGGTGATGGGTATCAGATATTTCATTCTGCAAATGTAAATTATATACAGGTATTCCTGTTTTAATAACACGAATGATGCCATAATATTTCATAAATGCCAGGCTTTTGTGCCAATCTGAGCAAATCTGCCTGTTTCAATCCGAAAATCAGAAATCAGATAAGTTATTTGCCCGACTGTATCCAAAACTAACTGTTTAACGTAGGATATCAGTTAGTTGGATATTACGATGTATTCATACCAATTCGCTAAAGGTTCATCTAAAAATTCAATCAACCCGGAAGTAAGTAAACAGTATTTGTAGCCTTGATTTCTGTTTTTCTAAGCAAATGGAATTGATACTTCTGTAATTTATCTTCTTAACTAAACGGCATTGATTCATAAATTTGATTTTTCTAAGGATTTGACATCTAATTTTGTCTATATTTGCCACTTCATTAATCATATCTAATAAAGTTTATACATTAGCATTATGGTCAACACCATAAGGATTAAAAAAGGCCTCAATATTAACATTCAAGGTGAGGCCAAAAAGGAAATTTCGTCAATTGATGCAAGGTATTTCGCAATAAAACCAACGGATTTTATTGGCGTTTTCCCGCGTTTAATGGTTAAAGCCGGTGATTCAGTGAAAGCAGGAACACCTCTTTTTACGGATAAATTCCGCGAGAATATTATTTTCACATCAACTGTCAGTGGTGTGATTGAAGAAATCAGCCGTGGCGACAAGCGGGTTTTGGAGGAAATACGCATCAAATCGAGCGAAGAGCCCGAGTATGAAGATTTTGTCATATCCGATCCTTCGCAAACAAGTCGTGAGGCTATCATTGAGAAACTACTTAAAAGCGGTGCCTGGCCCATGATCAGGCAACGTCCCTATACTATTATTGCAAATCCAGCGGATACGCCTAAAGGCATTTACGTTTCAGGATTTGACACTGCGCCTCTTGCTCCCGATTATACAATGATAGTGAAGGAAAATATTTCTGATTTTCAGGCTGGCATTGATATTCTGTCGAAACTTGCTGGTTCGCCTGTTAAACTTGGATTACCTGCGGGGAAGATTGATTTTCCAACAGTTAGCAATACTGATATTACTTATTATGCCGGGCCTCATCCCGCAGGCAATGTTGGGATACAGATACATAAAACTAATCCGATCAATAAGGGAGACATCGTTTGGGTGGTTAACCTCCAGGATGTTATCATTATAGGGCGGCTATTTACCAAAGGAATTTATGATACTTCCGTGATTATACCTGTATGCGGATCGGAAGTAAAGAATCCAATGTATTATAAAACCCAGAAAGGAGCATCTGTTCGTGCTTTTATACAAGGCAACCTCAACGCTGGACTTAACCGCGTAATAAGTGGTAATGTACTTACCGGTACCCGAATAAAAAATGATGGATATCTTGGCTTTTATAACGATCAGTTTACGGTTATTCCCGAAGGAAATTACTATGAATTCTTAGGTTGGGCACTACCTGGTCTTGAGAAATTCAGTTTTTCGAAATCATTTTTTTCGTGGTTGAACCCAAACAGGAAATACAGGCTCGATACCAATTTTCATGGAGCTGAGCGTGCATACGTTATGACCGGGCAATATGAAAAAGTGTTCCCGATGGATATTTTCCCTATGCAGCTTATTAAAGCTTGTTTGGCCGAGAATATCGAATTGATGGAAAACCTGGGAATTTATGAAGTAGATGAGGAGGATTTTGCACTTATAGAATTTATTGACACTTCGAAAACTGAAATACAGCATATCATCCGTAGTGGCCTCAATCTGATACGGAAGGAAATGAGTTAGATTAATTAAAAAGGGTTTAGGTTTCAGTGATTAGGATTTAGAGTGAAATATTAAAGTTAACACTTTATTAATCAATACCAATCATTAAGCACTAATCACCTAGCACCAGGCACTAAGCACCAATCACCAGGCACTAAAATACAAACATCAACAAAAGTAAATGAAAGCACTACGCAATTATCTGGATAAGATAAAGCCGCAATTCAAGGAAGGAGGGAAGCTTGAGAAACTGCATTCGACTTTCGATGCATTCGAGACATTCCTTTTTGTTCCCGATAAAACAACTTTCAGTGGAAGTCATATCCGTGATGCTATAGATATGAAACGTACCATGTCGATGGTAATTATAGCGATGCTTCCTGCCTTGTTATTTGGTATATGGAATACCGGTTATCAGCATTTTCTGTCGCTTGGTCAGCAGGCTGGCTTTGGCGAAATGATCGGTTATGGTCTGATGAAAGTTATTCCGATTGTTGCTGTTTCCTACATAGCGGGACTTGGAGTTGAATTTATTTTTGCACAATATCGTCACGAAGAAGTGAACGAAGGATACCTTGTATCGGGAATGCTAATTCCGCTTGTAATGCCTGTTGATGTTCCGTTGTGGATGGTTGCCGTTGCAAGCATTTTTGCAGTGGTAATAGGTAAGGAAACTTTCGGAGGAACAGGAATGAATGTTTTTAATCCTGCATTGCTGGCCAGGGCATTTATATTTTTCGCTTACCCTGCAAAAATTACCGGCGATACCATCTGGACCGGAGGACTGACAAAAGGCGTTGGAGTTGTCGATGGCTTTTCAGGCGCTACTCCGCTTTCGAAAGCAGCTTCAGGAGCTATTGATCAGATTCCTTCGCTGCACGATCTTTTCTTTGGCTTTATACCCGGTTCAATAGGTGAAACCTCAAAACTGGCTATAATTATTGGCGCAGTAATTCTGATAGCAACAGGGATAGGAAGTTGGCGTATTATACTCGCCGGTGTGCTTGGTGGAGTAAGTATGACATTGATATTCAATGCATTTTCCGCAAATGCTTATATGACATTGAGTCCCTTAACACAGATAATGATGGGCAGCTTCCTGTTTGGGATGGTTTTTATGGCTACCGATCCTGTTACCGCGGCGCAAACCAACAGGGGTAAATGGATTTATGGATTCCTGGCAGGCTTTTTGGCAATCATGGTGCGGGTATTCAATCCGGCCTATCCCGAAGGAACCATGCTGGCAATTCTACTCATGAATGCATTTGCTCCGCTGATCGATTTTTACGTAGTTGAAGCCAATATCAAGAAAAGGCTGAAAAGAGCAGTTTCTGTTGTTAAATCTTAATCCTGACCTCTGAAATGCAACACAGTAACAAATATATCTTTATTTACTCCATTATAATGGTTGTGGTTATTGCAGTTATGCTCACCATTGTGGCCGTTATGCTTAAACCTTCGCAGGAAGACAATATCCGCATCGAAAAAATGCAGAATATACTATCGTCGGTTAATATTTCCACTTC
Source organism: Bacteroidales bacterium (assembly GCA_038237165.1). Lineage (GTDB taxonomy): Bacteria > Bacteroidota > Bacteroidia > Bacteroidales > UBA4417 > UBA4417. Next base: position 14,128 of record JBBRYZ010000065.1, read on the forward strand.
CGAAATACCCAAGAAGAAGGTTATTGACGTGTATCATAAATTTATCAGGACATCATTTGGAGTAAACAATAAAGGTGATGTGATTGAGACAGATGTTAATAAGATTTTTACGATTGAGATGGCTAATGAACTCAAAAAGCCTGTAGAAAAACAAATACTTCCTGTTTATGTAGCTGTTCTCGAAGGTGGCGATTCTGCCTTCATAGTTCCTTTGCGTGGTAAAGGATTGTGGGGCCCGGTGTGGGGATATATTTCATTTAAGACCGACTTTAATACCATTTTTGGAACCACATTTGATCACAAGGGCGAAACCCCGGGTCTTGGTGCCGAAATCAGCCAGACCTCGTTCCAAAAGCCATTTATTGGCAAGCAGATTTTTAACGATGACGGTAAACTTGTATCGGTTTCAATCGTTAAAGGAGGGGCCAAACCCGGCGATATTCATGGTGTTGATGCCATTTCGGGTGGTACCATTACAAGTAAGGGTGTTGAGAAAATGCTTCGCGACAACCTCACCAATTATGCAGCTTACTTTAAAAAACACATGCACAAATGAGCGAACAGAAAATAGCAAAAGAAAAGGAACCTATGTTCTCGGCCAAGGTTCTGAAGCTGCTTAAAAATCCGCTGAACCTCGAAAATCCTATTACCGTTCAGGTGTTGGGTATTTGTTCGGCATTGGCCGTTACAGTACAGATGAAACCGGCTATTGTAATGGCGCTTTCAGTTACTGTTGTAACCGCATTCTCAAACCTCATTATTTCGTCACTCCGCAATACCATTCCATCGCGTATCCGCATCATTGTTCAGTTGGTTGTAGTTGCTGCTTTGGTAATTATTGTTGATCAGCTTCTGAAAGCTTATGTTTATGACGTGAGTAAAAAACTATCAGTATTTGTCGGACTGATTATCACCAACTGTATTCTGATGGGACGACTCGAAGCCTATGCCATGGCTAATAAACCCTGGCCTTCGTTTGTCGATGGAATTGGCAACGGTATCGGTTATGGTTTGATACTCGTTATTGTAGCTTTCTTCCGTGAATTGTTCGGATCAGGTAAGTTTTACGGAATGCCGGTTATTCCCAAGGCTTTTTACGATTTTGGTTACGCAAATAATGGTTTGATGATTCTGCCACCGATGGCGCTCATCACAATTGGAATAATTATTTGGGTGCAGCGCAGCCGGACAAAAGAGTTGCAGGAAAAATAAGTGTAGTTTTTGGTATCAGGATTTGAAGTGTGAAAATATAAACGATGCAAAACTCTGAAACTCTGTAACACTGTAACTCTGTAACTTTGAAACCCTGAAACCCTAAATCCCTGAATCAAAATAACCTGGTTATAAAGAAAATATTTACTAATGGAAAATTTATTTAATCTTTTCGTACGCAGCATCTTCATCGATAATATGATTTTTGCATATTTCCTTGGGATGTGTTCGTATCTGGCTGTATCCAAAACCGTTAAAACTTCCATTGGTCTTGGGATAGCTGTTACATTCGTTTTATTGGTAACGGCCCCAGTTAACTGGCTGGTGGATTATTATCTGCTGAAACCCGGCGCACTCGCCTGGCTGAGCAAAGATCTTGCCGACCTGGATTTGAGTTACCTGAGTTTTATGATTTTTATTGCCGTAATTGCTGCCATTGTTCAGCTTGTTGAAATGGTAATTGAGAAATTTTCGCCTTCCCTTTACAATGCGCTTGGAATTTTTCTTCCGCTTATTGCCGTAAACTGTGCTATCCTGGGTGTGGCGCTTTTTGTTCAGGAGCGCGAATATACTTCCATCAGCGAAGTTACTGTTTATGCCGGCGGCTCTGGAATTGGATGGTTTCTGGCAATTGTTACACTGGCAGCTATCCGCGAAAAAATTACCTATTCCAATATTCCGAAACCATTGCGAGGATTGGGAATCTCATTTATTATCACCGGGCTCATGGCAATTGCTTTCATGAGTTTCATGGGAATTAAAATCTAAGAATTGAACTTGTTATGATCATATCCACCTTACTTTTTTTAGGCACTTTATCAGGTCCGTTAGTTGTCGGCACATTTATTTTCCTGCTGGTTACTATGATACTGGTATCAATGTTGCTGGTTGCCAAAGCTAAACTTGCACCTTCCGGACCTGTTTCAATAGGTATTAACGGCGAAAGAGAGCTTGATGTTAACGGAGGTTCCAGCCTTCTTACAACCTTATCCGACGCAAAACTTTTCCTGCCATCGGCCTGCGGAGGTGGCGGAACCTGTGGCATGTGCAAATGCCAGGTGCGCGAAGGCGGTGGATCAATTCTACCGACCGAAGTTGGCTTTTTTACCCGCAAACAGATTCTCGACGACTGGAGGCTGGGATGCCAGGTGAAAGTCCGCGAAAATATGATTATCGAAATTCCTAAGGAAGTTTTCGGTATAAAGAAATGGGAATGCGAAGTGGTCTCAAATAAGAATGTGGCAACATTTATCAAAGAGTTTGTTGTTAAACTTCCGGAAGGCGAAGAGCTCGAATTCGAGAGTGGCGGTTATATACAAATTGATGTTCCCCGCATTGATGTTGACTTCCGCACTATGGATGTGGATACTGAATATCGTGAAGATTGGGACAAAATGAAATTGTGGGATCTTAAAATGAAGAATCCGGAGCCTCTTTTCCGCGCCTACTCCATGGCAAACCATCCTGCCGAAGGCAATATTGTTAAACTTAACATCCGTATTGCCACACCGCCATGGGATCGTGCAAAAAAGCAATTTATGAATGTGAATCCCGGTATTTGTTCCTCTTATATTTTTTCGCGCAAACCAGGCGATAAAGTTATGGTTAGCGGCCCTTACGGCGAATTCCATGTGAAGAAGACAGATCGCGAAATGATGTATATTGGTGGTGGTGCAGGAATGGCTCCGCTACGCTCAATGATTTTCGATCAGTTCCTTACTAAAAACTCAGACCGTAAAGCAAGTTACTGGTATGGTGCCCGCTCACTACGTGAGGTTTTTTATGATGATGAGCTTAACGATATAGCAAAGAAACATCCGAACTTCAAATTTAACCTGGCACTCAGCGAACCAATGAAAGAGGATAACTGGACAGGTTATACCGGGTTTATTCATCAGGTGGCTCTTGATAACTACCTGAGTAAACATCCGGAGCCTGAAGATATTGAATATTATCTGTGCGGTCCACCGATGATGAATGAAGCGGTTCTGAAAATGCTGGATCAGCTTGGAGTTCCCTCCGAAAATATTGACCTCGACGATTTTGGCGGATAAAACAATCAGCCCGGCTCCCAAGCCGGGTTTTTTTTATTATTTTCGCTGACGGAATCAATTCACCGGTAAAAGTTTTTTTTAATCATTTCTTTATGAATTCCTTTCTTCTGAGAAGTCTTTTAAGTGTCGCTCTTTTTATACTGCTGTTTGCTTCGTGCAGGCAAAGGAAGGAGCCGGTTCTGATTAAAATTGGCGGCGAAACTCAGGGTACATACTATGCAATTACATATTTTGCAGATGATAGCATCAATTTTCAGCCCTCAATTGATTCATTGTTGCACAGGTTTGATTCCACTGCATCCTCCTATGTGCCGTATTCGATTATTTCCAGATTCAATAACAATGATCCTTTGGCGAGCGCGGATGAAATGTTTACTGTCATCTTCCGCAAAGCCATGGAAGTTTCCGAGAAAACACAGGGCGCTTTTGATATAACTGTGGGACCACTTGTCAATGCCTGGGGTTTTGGCTTTTCGAATCGTATGAAAATGAATCAACATAAAGTGGATAGCCTTCTTCCATTGGTAGGATATCACAAAGTAACGCTTGAAAATGGCAAGCTCATTAAAACGGATCCGCGCATAAAAATAGATTATGATGCGCTGGCCCAGGGCTATTCCGTGGATGTTGTGGCTGCCTTTCTCGATTCAAAAGGAATACAATCATACCTCATTGATATAGGAGGAGAAGTGCTCGCCCGCCGCACCAAACCCAGTGGCGAAAAATGGAGTGTCGCCATTGAGTTGCCCACCAAAACTTCCGACGATGAACGAAAAATTCAGGCTGTGGTTAATCTGCAGGACATGGCGATTTCCACATCAGGAAGTTATCGTAAATATTATGAAGAAAACGGAGTACGCTATTCGCATACTATCGATCCGGTAACCGGGTACCCTGTGAAGCACTCAACGCTCAGTACTTCAGTAATTGCAAAAGATTGTATTACCGCCGATGCGTATGCAACCGCATTTATGGTGATGGGAGTCGATAAAGGCAAGGAGTTTCTGAAAACACATCCGGATCTTGATGTTTATTTTATTTATACCGCACCCGACGGAACCATGAAAACATTCTATACCATTGGATTTGCTAAACTTCTAAAAAAAGACGAATAAGCGGTTTTTTTCTTCCTTTTATCAAAAGAAAACATACTTCCTGTTATAATAAAATGTGCCTAAACAAAATATGATAGTAATTCACCATTCTAAAACCAATTATAGCTTATGAAACATTCCCTTCTACTAGCAGGATTTTTGTCGATGTTCGTTGTTGTTTTTGCACAGAAAACTACAATCAACCTCATCCCGCAACCGGTTGAAATACAACAAAACAATGGCATTTATAGCCTTACAAAAGCCACTAAAGTTTCTTATAATATGCCCGAGGGCCGCGATATTGCAGAAAAGCTGGTACAAAAATTAAATACTTCAACCGGTTTTGGTCTTAAAGCTGTTAAAGGAACTAAAGGATCGGTACTTTTGAATCTGAATGTTACTCCTGATGCGAAACTGGGTAATGAAGGCTATACCTTGGTTTCAACATCCAAAGGTATTACAATCAGCGCTAATCAAACGGCGGGTCTCTTTTATGGGATGCAGACTTTGTTGCAGCTACTTCCCAAAGAGATTGAAAGCAAAGAAGTAGTGAAAATGAAATGGACTGTGCCTTTTGTAAAAATAATTGATTACCCACGATTTGCCTGGCGTGGATTGATGTTGGATGTAAGCAGGCATTTCTTTACTAAAGATGAAGTAAAAAAGTATATTGATGAAATGGCTCGCTGGAAATTCAATACATTTCACTGGCACCTTACGGATGATGAAGGTTGGAGAATCGAAATCAAATCCTTGCCTAAATTAACCGAAATTGGTGCTTGGCGTGTGCAGCGACATGGTCATTTTGGCGACCGCGACTTCCCTAAACCTGGCGAAAAAGCTACTGATGGCGGGTTTTACACTCAGGACGATATAAAGGAAATCATTCAATACGCTAAGGAACTTAATATTACCATCGTTCCCGAAATTGATGTTCCCGGACACAGCATGGCTGCCATTGCATCGTATCCTGAACTGAGTTGTAAAAAGGATACCAGTACGCGTGTCAGCCCGGGGGCGCCTTTCTCCGACTGGTATGGTAACGGTACTTTTAAAATGAAAATTGAAAATGCGCTGAATCCGTCAGATGAGAATGTATATGTATTTCTCGATAAGGTATTTACAGAAGTGGCTGCACTTTTCCCCGGCCAGTATATTCATGTTGGCGGCGATGAATGCTACAAAGGTTATTGGGCAGAAAATGAGGGCTGCCAGGCTCTTATGAAAAAGCTGGGAATCAGGCATGTGGAAGATCTTCAGGGATATTTCATGGGCAGGGTTGAAGCTATATTGAAAGCCAAAGGCAAAAAGCTTATCGGCTGGGACGAAATACTTGATGGTGGCATTTCGCCCGAGGCTACTGTTATGAGCTGGCGCGGAATCAAAGGCGGGATTGAAGCGGCAAAAATGGGACATGATGTGGTGATGACGCCAACTACTTTTGCTTACCTGGACTATATGCAGGGCGAACACACCATCGACCCACCGATATATGCAAGCCTTCGCTTAAATAAATGTTATAGTTTTGAGCCGGTTCCTGATGGTGTAAATGCAAAATACATTTTAGGCGGACAGGGAAATCTATGGACAGAACAGGTGTCTACGCTTCGTTATGCGCAATACATGACTTACCCGCGTGCCTGGGCTTTGGCTGAAGTGTACTGGTCGCCAAAGGGAAGTAAGAACTGGGATAATTTTGTAAATCGTGTCGAAAACCAGTTTGACCGGTCGGATATAGCTGAAGTGAATTATTCCCGTGCTATTTATGATCCCATCATCACTACAAGTCTGAAAAACGAAAAACTTACGGTAACTATCGAAACAGAAGCACCGGGCCAGGAAATCTATTATACCATAGATGATGCCATGCCCGATAACTATACATTGAAATACTCCGAGCCTTTTCTACTTCCACAAGGCCCGATTACCTTGCGGGTTGTGACATATCGCGATGGAAAGCCTATTGGCCATCTGATAACATTAAAACTGGACGAACTTTTAAGAAGGGCGACAAGGTAGCTATCTTTGATTTACAAACACAGGGCTGTACCCTGCGTTGGACATATTTTGCACTTTCAGGGCTTGGTCATCATAAGCCCTGTAAGAGCGTAATACATCAAAGATGGGCGAAGCCCATCTTATTACCTCAAAGATGGGCGAAGCCTGTCTTGAAAAGATAAAACCAAAAACAACAAGTTATGGGACAATCTCTGGTTAAGAATTATGTTCATATCGTGTTCAGCACCAAATACAGAACTCCCTTTATTCACCCGCCTTATGAACTTGAACTTCATGCGTATCTTGGAGGAATATGTAAAGGGCTTGAATGTCAACCTATAAAAATAGGTGGTTATACCGACCACGTTCATATTCTTTGTATGCTTTCAAAAAAGATCGCTCTAATGAAATTGCTGGAAGAGATAAAATCACATTCATCAAAATGGATGAAAACAAAAGATATATCTCTGAATAATTTTTACTGGCAGGATGGGTATGGTGCATTTTCTGTTAACCCGGCTCAAATCGATAGAGTTATTGCATACATTGAGAATCAACATGAACATCACCGGAAAAAAGATTTTCAAAATGAATACAGGGCTTATCTCAAAAAGTATAATGTTGAATATGATGAGCGTTATGTCTGGGATTAATTTATACAACCTTATTTTCTACCAATAAGAAAACTCATAATTTTACAAAAAAAAATGCTCATTTATTTTGATTTTAAGATAGGTATGCAAAACTCGATCTTCTCTGTGTGTGGACTTTCCCCTACGGGGACTAAGGGGTGCGCGTGGGCAAAACTCATTTTAAACTCGTTTTCTTATTCTCACTATACATATAAAATTTAAGAACCCAAATGATAATCCTCGATAAGCCTTATATCTCCGAATTTCTCCTGAATACGTTAGAATCAAATGAAATTCCTGTTATCTATAACAAGGTTGCTGCCGAATTGGCTCCTGCCAAAAAATTGAACCTCATATCCGAAAATGAAGTTGTCAAACTATTTAATGGATCGGGATATCCATTACTTTACACCAATTCCGAAAATGCAATCAGCTGGATCGAAACCAACCTACATCACACAACATTGCCCGGAAAGATTCAATTATTTAAAAATAAAGTACTTTTTCGTGACTTGATCCGCGATTTATTTCCCGCCTATTTTTATAAAGGAGTATCGGTTGATGCACTCGAAAGTCTTGATGTATCGGGCTTTCCGCTTCCGTTTATTGTGAAACCCTCGGTTGGTTTTTTTAGTCTTGGCGTGTACAAAGTGGAAAGAGTGAAAGACTGGTCGCAAACTGTAAAATCAATCTTAAAAGAGATAGAACTGATCAAAGATCTTTACCCGCCGGAAGTACTTCATACCGGCGAATTTATTATAGAGGAATGCATCGAAGGAGATGAATTTGCAATCGATTGCTACTTCAATCAGGTTGGTAAGCCGGTGGTTCTGAATATCATGAAGCATATCTTCTCGTCAGGAACGGATGTGAACGACAGAGTTTATATCACTTCGAAAGAAATAATCGAAAACTACAGGAATTCAATAACTGATTTTCTTACTGAAATAGGGAAGAGGGCCGCTTTGAGCAACTTTCCGGCACATGTGGAAGTACGCATTTCCGAA
>JBBRYZ010000066.1:0-21923 GCA_038237165.1 Bacteroidales bacterium
ACGAGCTTTTTCAGCTTTTTCTTCTGCACTGGGTCCGCAAGCTACGAAAGCTACCATACCAGCTACTACAAACATTGCAAATACTTTTTTCATATCTAGATTTAATTAAAAAACGGTGCAAAAGTACAAGGTTTTATAATATGATTCAAACTTTATTTCAAAAAAAATTAAGTTTTTTTAACATATCTCATATATAATTGATATTCAAATTGATATGATTAAATATTTTTTAGAAAAGATATGAACAGACAGAAAATAATTGTTAATAATTCAAAAAATCTTTCATTTGGTGTCACGAAAAGTACAATTTTCACAGTTTTTTCATCAAAAAAAGCTGTTTCAGAAATCATTTAAAATATTGAAGTTAAGAATAAAAGATTTAAATGACAGCTTTATGGAAATGTTTTGATCAGATTAATACGTTTGTAATTTTATTATTGATCGGAACAACGATCAGACATAGAAAAATTTTAAATGGATATAGTAAGGTTATGATTATCAATAAAATATAAACAGTATTCCATTATTGGGATTTCAAATTATCCCGATTTTTAGAAATGCAGTATGATCCTGAACAGTTTTGAAAATGATAGACTCTATTTCCCATTCAATTGAATTACATTTGCAGTCTAAATTCAAAACCAGCATGTCGTTTTATAATCTGCCCGATCTTCCTTTCAATGAGCCGGTTATTGTTTTTACGATCCTTATTACTATAATTCTCGTTGCCCCTATTGCTTTCAGGAAATTCCGTATACCGGGAATTGTTGGCCTTATAATATCAGGAATGATAATAGGTCCTCACGGTGTTCACCTTCTTGAATCCGGTGAAAGTGTAAAATTATTAAGTACTTCAGGATTACTCTACCTGATGTTTCTGGTTGGGCTGGAACTTGATTTGCGCGATTTGGTCCGTAACAGAAATAAAAGTATTGTTTTTGGAGCCTTAACATTTTTTATTCCATTCATTTCGGGATTTATACTTGCACATTATATTTTTTCATTCCCAATTTTGGCTTCGCTGCTCACTGCCAGTATTTTTTCGACCCATACATTAATTTCGTACCCTATTGCCAGCCGTTTAGGAATTACCCGTACCGAAGCTGTTACCATTACTATAGGCGGTACAATTATCGCGGATACAGCTGTACTCATTTTACTTGCTTTTATTTCAGCAGCAACCGGAGTTTCATTTACTGTTTTTTTCTGGATAAGGATGATACTTTCGATATCCGCATTTTCTTTCCTAATATTATGGGGAGTGCCTAAAATCAGTATCTGGTTTTTTAAAAATCTGGAAGGAGAAAGTGGATCTCAGTATATTTTTGTGCTTTCGATTCTTTTCATTTCCGGCCTTTTGGCCAGGGCAGCAGGCATTGAACCTATTATTGGAGCTTTCCTTGCCGGATTGGCGCTCAGTAGCCTCATCCCTCCTACCTCGGCGCTTATGAACCGTATTTCCTTTATTGGAAATAATTTATTCATCCCCATTTTCCTGATCAGCGTTGGAATGATGGTTAATTTTTCTGTCTTTTTTAAAGGTTTCGACGCATTGATATTCGCCGGAATAATGGTGGCCGTAGCCATAGGCAGTAAGTATGTCGCAGCGTGGGTAATGCAGTTGATTTACAAATATACAAAGACCGAAAGGCAGGTAATTTACGGATTGAGTGTTTCGCGGGCAGCCGCTATTATTTCGGTAACTATTGTCGGATATAATCTCAAACTTATTAGTCTTGATGTTTTAAATGGCGCCATAATGATAATACTGGTATCGTGTTTTCTGGGTTCATTTGTTACAGAACGTTATGGCAGAAAACTTGCTGTTGCCGAAGCCGAAAAAGTACCTGTCAAAACCGGTTTGCCCGAACGAATTCTTGTTCCCGTATCAAATCCTTCAACCATTGAAGGATTAATTGATTTTGCCATCCTTATCCGTGAGCCAAACTCTGAGCAAACTGTTTTTATGCTTTCAGTAGTTCCCGATGATGCTTTTGCTGAGGAACAGATTCTTAAAAACAATAAAATGTTTGAATCTGCAATTTCACACGCTGCCGCGGCTGATACTCCGCTGTCGCTTGTTTCGCGCGTGGATTTAAATGTTGCCAATGGTATTTCGCATGCGGTAAAGGAGTTGATGATAAATAAAATCGTTCTCGGCTGGAATGGTAAAATCACAACAACAAATTTCTTTTTCGGAAGTATTATCGAAAACCTGATCAGCAGTACCGAACAGATGGTGATGGTGGTTAAAGCCTCAAATCCTTTTAATACAATGAACAGAATCGTTGTTACGATTCCTGAAAATGCCGAAATTGAAGCTGGTTTCAATCTATGGTTAAATACGTTGAAAATCATAGCTTTTCGTACAAGTTCAAAACTCGTATTTTCGGGTTTTAAGAAGACCCTTTCCGATATTCAGGGATTTTTTAATACAGAAAACGGAAATATTGAAATTGAGTGCCAACTTTCAGATGCTACTCACCCAGTTTCCGAGCAGGCAAAAAATGTGGGCATTCAGGATTTGTATGTTGTAATCGCTGCACGACGCCGGACCTTGTCATACAGTCATTACATCGAACATATGCCACGCGATCTTGCACGATATTACGAAAATAGAAACTTTATCATTATTTATCCTGAACAAAGAGCCGTCGAGCTCCAGTCTTTGTCTTCATCACTTGATGGGCTTGAGGTGTCTGCTATTCAGGAAAATCTGGAGCGGTTCACAAACCTTACTAATCCTAAACGAAATTCAGCCGACAGTCGTCATAATTCACTTACCGAATAAATCCAAAATAAATCTCCATAAGAATGAGCATACAGATACCTTTAGCTGAAATTCTAAGGCCTAAAAATGCCTCTGAATATATTGGACAGCCGCATCTGATGGCCGAAGGAACTGCGTTCAGAAGAATGATCGACGGAGGTTCTGTTCATTCCATGATATTCTGGGGGCCGCCGGGTGTAGGCAAAACGACTCTGGCGCTTATTATTGCCAATGCTACCGGAAGACAGTTTTATACACTTAGTGCAATAAATTCGGGAGTTAAGGATGTGAGGGAAGTAATTGAAGTGGCAAAAAAGGAATCATCGCAACCTATACTCTTCATCGACGAAATTCACAGGTTCAGCAAGTCACAGCAGGATTCATTGCTGGGAGCCGTCGAAAAGGGAATTGTAATTTTGATTGGAGCGACTACCGAAAACCCTTCATTCGAGGTTATTTCGCCTTTGCTATCGCGTTGCCAGGTTTACATACTGAAACATCTGGAAGAAGAAGACCTGATTGTAATTATGCAAAAAGCTGTCGATACACTTATCGGGATTCATGGTGTGAAAATTATGATCCGGGAGCACGAAGCCCTGATCAGGCTTTCGGGTGGCGATGCCCGAAAATTATTGAATGCAATCGACATTATAGTTTCTTCACTACTGACTTCAGGAAAAGATATTGAAATCGACAATGAGAACACGTTAAGCATTATTCAGCAGAACCTTGCATTATATGATAAATCGGGCGAAATGCATTACGATGTTATTTCTGCCTTTATTAAATCCATGCGTGGCAGCGATCCGAATGCCGCAGTTTACTGGCTCGCCCGGATGATCACAGCCGGTGAAGATCCGCTATTTATCTCCAGACGCATGGTTATACTGGCTTCTGAAGACATCGGCAATGCAAATCCCACAGCTTTGGTTTTAGCGAATAACTGTTTTGATGCGGTAAATAAAATTGGTTTTCCCGAAAGCCGTATTATTTTATCGCAAACTGCTATTTATCTGGCATGTTCGCCAAAGAGCAATGCCTCGTATATGGCTATTGAAGGCGCTATGGCGGCAGTTCAGCAATATGGTGACCTTCCGGTGCCTTTGCATCTTCGCAACGCCCCAACGAAGCTAATGAAGAACATTGGTTATGGAAAAGATTACAAATATGCTCATCAGTACGACGGCAATTTTGTAAATATTGAATTCTTGCCCGAAAAACTGAAAGGCGTGAAGTTATTCGATCCTGGTCATAATGCAAGAGAGCATGAAGCAAGAGAAAAGCTTAAGAAAAACTGGGGGGAGAAATATGGATATTAGAAAAATATTAAAAGACAGATAAACCTAAAAATATGAATATACTTAGCCAAATCCCATTTATAAAACATCTCGAATCCGGAACTTTTTTCCTTATCGCAGGTCCCTGTGTTGTTGAAGATACTGAAAGTCCGGTTGAAATTGCCAGGAAACTGGTTGAACTTACAGAAAAGTACCAGATTCCTTTTATTTTTAAAGCATCATACCGAAAAGCCAACCGATCGAAAAGTTCCTCATTTACCGGCATAGGTGATAAAAAGGCGCTTGAAGTATTGGCTCGAATCAGGCAGATGTTCAATGTTCCGGTAGTGAGCGATATTCACAGCGAAAGCGATGCCAGGCTTGCAGCACAATACGTGGATGTGCTTCAGATTCCGGCATTCCTCTGCCGGCAAAGCGAATTGCTGATTGCCGCTGGTGAGACTGATAAAGTTGTGAATATAAAGAAAGGCCAGTTTTCGTCGGCTGAAACCATGCATTTTGCGGTTGAAAAAGTACGTGAAACCGGAAACAATAAAGTGATGCTTACCGAACGTGGAACCACTTTTGGATATACCGACCTTGTGGTTGATTTTCGCAATATTCCGGTAATGCAACAGGCGGGAGTTCCTGTAATACTGGATGTTACACATTCGCTTCAACAGCCGAATCAGCCAGCCGGAGTTACCGGAGGACGGCCCGACCTTATTCCGCTAATGGCCAAACTTGGCATTACATCCGGCTGTGAAGGATTATTTATGGAAACACATCCAGAACCTTCGAAAGCAAAATCGGATGGCGCCAATATGCTCAGGCTCGATTTAATGGATAGTCTTCTGGGAGAATTGGTGCGATTGAAGAAAGCGCTGGGCTAAATGAGCCAGGTGAAGGAACAAATAGGATATGTCGATAAAAGTTTTAAAGAAATATCGAATATTGAACAAGGAATCATGAAGTCTGAAGTTATAGATCCGAAAAACGGCTTAATTGGTCATTTGGGAATTTAACTCTTTTTATTCTCAACTCAATATTTACAACGTTCACCGACTTCAAAATTCGATATTCCTTGTTCTATACTTGTGCTGAGCGTAGCCGAAGCGTTCATCATTACCCTTTTTGGACAGAGGCTTTTAACATCCCTATTTCACATACGCTTCCATTCCCGGCATAATCCAGCCCAGTAAAGTGCCATAAATATGCTGGGCAATAAAAATCATAAAAAATCCAACTATAACTGTGATAATAATGAAGCGCAGTTTCTTTTCGAGCGTAAAATCAAATAATTCCTGAACGCCATACCAGAATACAAAAAGTATGTAAGCTATAAAAATGTAAATCCCGATCGGGATCAGAATACGCAGCAAAGGATGCAGATATATAAAAAATGTAACTATAAATAAAGGCGTAAAAGTATATACAACCAGTTTCAGGATCCGGAGATAATCGGTTTCTATCCCAAGTCGTGGTAATGTAAAATTTAACAGATATCCTGCAAACATGATCAGCAGATATGGAATAAATACCCATGAAATTAGATTGAACAAAAGAAGAATTGCCAGGTTAAGTGAATAACCCAAAACCGATTTTGCAACAAAAAACAAACCAATGTCGCGCCCTAGAGCACTGAAAAGGATTAAGGGAAAAGCAAAGTTCCACATCAGTTCTTTTGGCGTTTCCTGTTCATCCCTTATCGCCTTCCACTCAATGCTTGGAATAAGCGAAATGCGCATTGCTTTTAAAAATATTTCTTTAAATTTCATTAACTGATTGAGTAAGTTTTGTTAGAAAAACCTAAATAACTATTCCAGAACAACTCGCCGCAGTGTGCCTGTATTATTATCGAAGCCTATATTTCTTAAACTGCTGGCAGGTAAAAAAGTTACAATTCCGAATTGATTGATAACAAACCTGGTTTCAAGTTTCACCTGTCCTCCGACTTTAAAAGTCACAGTTGCTTTGTCAGGAATCCTATAATATAAACCATGCGATTCGCGTGGACTGATATTTAGTTTTTCAGTTTCTGTTTTCAAAGGACGGGTATTATTTAGGCTGGTAGCCTCCATCTGAACCAAATCTCCTGTTGCAGAAGTTTTCGGAAGAATACCCTTACTCATCGAAAAACGGCAGAGTGTTTCAATGGAGTTATTTTTATCCGCAATATAATAAAACGTAAATGTTTCAGTGGAAACATTAGTAACTCCTTTGAATAATTCGAGGTAATCCTTCTTCATGCCGTTCATCTGGTTGTACATAAACTCCATAGTTCCCTTGTCATAATTAACTTCCTGGTAACCATTAATCAGGTTGTACATGCTTTCGTCAAGTTTAAGTAGGAAATCGGCGGCTTCTCTCGCTTTTTGTTCATTGGATTTGGCCGAGGAAGTTTTTCTGAAAAATTTCTGTTCGATAATAGTCGTGTCCAGGCTTATCCTTTTAACAACAGTATCCGTCCGCTCTAAAACGCTTGGATTTGTAACTTCAGGCATTTTAACCTGTAGGGTGGTAAGTTCAGCCGAATGTTCTTTCTTATTCTTTTCAGGCTGGCCCAAAATACCTGCTCCCGAAATAACGCCATCATCTGTCAAAAACAATTCAATAGCTTTTTTATCCTTTCGCTTTTCAGGCATTGAGATAAAGTAATATTCGTTGGGATCAGGTTCATTGATCGAAGTAAGCCTGATATCCTTGAGTTCATATTCGTTGCTGTTAACCAATGTAACCTGCGACAATCCTAGCATCTGATCAGCATATTCGGCAAAAGGCCCTTTAAATTTCCGGACCTTGTTAACAATAATATCCACCTGGATAACCGTTTGCGGCAATGCGTAGAATAATCCATTGGATTTAGCTGGTATTCCCAAAGGTCCAACTTTGCTGACATTGATCTGCGCTTTTGCCCCACCAATGGTAAGTAAAAACAACAGAGTCAGAAAAAATATCTTTGTCATAAAAGTGGCAGATTAACAAATCAAAATTACTCTAATTCTATCAAAGATAATAAAAACGGGGATTCATTTAATTTATTGCCTGAAGAAATGCTATGACAGGCTTGCAGCATTGTTATATATATTATATTTGCATGAAATATTTATTCCCAATGAAGTCATATAAAACATTGTATTACACAGTTTTAGCAATAGTAGCGCTTTTCTCATGCAGCTCCTGTAATCAGAAACCCAAGGAAAAACACATTTCAATATCAGGTGCTTTTGCACTTTACCCGCTTACCGTAAGATGGGCTGAAGAGTACCAGAAGATACACCCGGATATTTCCATCGATGTTTCAGCCGGTGGTGCCGGAAAAGGTATGACTGATGTACTTTCCGGCATGGTTGACCTCGCAATGTTCTCACGAACTGTATCAGATGAGGAAGTTACAAAAGGTGCCTGGCAGGTTGCGGTATCGCGCGATGCAGTAGTTCCAACCATAAACGCATCAAATCCAGACATTGAAGCCATCCTGAAACATGGTCTTACTAAAGCCCAGTTTACCGATATTTATGTGAATAAGAAAATCACCGACTGGAACCAGATCATAAAAATTGCCAAAGCCGGAAAAATCAGCATTTTCACGCGTTCCGATGCATGTGGCGCTGCCGAAATGTGGGCAAAATTCCTTGGCAGTAACCAGGAATCGCTCGGAGGAACAGGCGTTTTCGGCGATCCTGGTATTGCTGATGCCGTGAAAAGTGATAATATGGGAATGGGCTATAACAATGTTGCATATGCGTATGATATTAAAAGTCGTAAACCTTTTCCCGGAATATTGGTTATCCCGGTGGATGTTGATGGAAACGGAATTATTGATGAGAACGAAAATTTCTACAATACCCTTGATGATATTATGAAGGCTATTGCCGAAGACCGGTATCCTTCGCCCCCGGCCCGTGATTTATATCTGATCTCAAAGGGAAAACCAATGAAACAAGCTACCTTTGATTTCCTGAACTGGATACTTACCGATGGACAGAAATTTGTTCATGAAGCCGGTTATGTGCAGCTGAAATCTGAAAAGGTAGAGGAACAAAAAGTAAAACTTTCAAACTAACCTGGTTTTGAACGTATTTCAAATAAGGAGATTATTCCGGAATAAGCTTCATACCGTATGGATGGTGGTAGCGCTGGTATTTGCCATGACGCTGCCGGTATTGCTTGCCATAGGCCTTTATTACAAAGCTTCGGGGTTAATATCGGAACATTCTTTTTTCGGAATTATATTATCTAAAGACTGGCGGCCGTTATCGGGTCATTTCGGACTTTTCCCGTTTATTATCAGCTCACTTTGGGTTACGGTGCTGGCATTGATTATTGCCGGTCCCATCTGCCTTTTCTCAGCTATTCATCTTACACAATACGCCAGGAGTTATGTACTGAAAATTATGCACCCCGTAATTGATATTCTGGCTGGTATTCCATCAGTAATCTTCGGAGTTTGGGGTGTAGTAATCATCGTTCCATTTGTGAGTCAACATATTGCACCCATATTTGGTAAGCAGACATCAGGCTATACTATTATGAGTGGCGGAATTGTGCTGGCAGTAATGATAATTCCTTTTATCCTCAATATTCTGATCGAAGTTTTCAAATCAATACCCGAGGAACTTACCGAAGTTACACTTTCACTTGGCGCAACTCGTTGGATGGTAGTTAAACATGTATTGTTGCGCAAGGCATATCCCGGAATAGTTTCGGCTTTCGCACTGGGTTTATCAAGAGCATTTGGCGAAACCATTGCGGTGTTGATGGTGGTTGGCAATGTTACCCGCATACCCCACGGAGCCTTACAACCGGGCTATCCGCTGCCTGCGCTTATCGCCAACAATTATGGCGAAATGCTTTCAATACCAATGTATGATTCGGCGCTGATGATGGCAGCATTTGTGCTGCTTATCATTGTCGTTATTTTCAATTTCATTTCACGGGCAGTTATTCATCATATGATAAAAATGGTGTAAATGAAAAAGTCGAAACTCCGAAACGCCGAGGAGCTGTTTTTCAGAACAGTAATGATCATTTCCACTTCCGTGATTGGCTTAGCTTTGTTCCTGATACTCTGGAGTATTATCAAACGTGGCTCAACAGCTCTGTCGTGGGAAATGCTTACGCAAACACCCAAAGGCGGTTTTTATTTTGGCAAAGAAGGCGGAATTGCCAACGCCATTGCCGGCTCGCTTTACCTGGCTTCGGGAGCTACTTTGCTTGCTATGATATTTGGGATACCTGTTGCGCTTTATATGAATGTAAATCTTCATAAGAATAAAAAACTGGTTAATATTATACGTTTCCTGCTTGACGTAATGTGGGGAATACCATCCATCGTTTATGGCGCTTTCGGATTTGCGCTGATGATCTTTTTCGGGATGCAATCTTCTTTGTTAGCCGGTATTTTAACCGTTACACTTTTTATCATTCCCATCATGATACGATCCATTGATGAAGTGCTTGTTTCAGTGCCGTTTGGATTGATGGAAGCTTCATTTTCATTGGGATCAACTCGATCAGAAACCTCGTACAAAATATTTCTACGGCAGTGTATTTCGGGCTTAACAACAGCCATATTGCTATCATTCGGAAGAGCCATAGGTGATGCGGCTTCTGTGTTGTTCACCACAGGATATACCGATCATATGCCAACTTCCCTTACGCAGCCAACTGCCACTCTGCCATTGGCAATTTTCTTCCAGATGAGTTCGCCCATAGCTGAAGTTAAAGAAAGAGCTTATGCCTCGGCTTTGATTCTTACGCTTATCATATTGTTTATCAGCATTGTATCCCGCATAATTTCGAACAGGTATCAGAAACACAAAATAAAAATCTAAATGCCAGGAAAACCAAAGATCATCATCAAAGACCTCAACCTGCATTTCGGGAAGCAGCATGTTTTAAAGAATGTGAATGTTAACATTCCGGAAAACAGGATAACTGTTATTCTTGGACCATCTGGCTGCGGAAAAACCACGCTGCTTAAAACAATGAACAGATTAACTGATCTATATCACAATGTAAAAATCAGTGGCTCTATTCACATTGATGATGATGATGTGCTTAATACAAACAAGGATATCACTGAGATTCGCCGTCATATGGGCTTGCTTTCGCAAAGACCTTATCCGTTGCCAATGAATATTTTTAATAACGTAGCTTATGGGCTGCGCATCAGCGGTCGTAAAAGCAAGAAATACCTGAAACCTCGCGTAAAGCATTACCTCGAAATGGCTAACCTTTGGGATGAGGTAAAAGACCGGCTTTACGATTCTGCTTCAGCACTTTCAATCGGACAGCAACAGCGGCTTTGCCTTGCCCGTGGTTTATCGGTTGACCCGGATATTATCCTGGCCGATGAACCAACTTCTGCTCTCGATCCATTATCAAGCGAAGTAATTGAAAATAAATTTGTTGAATTGAAAAGTCAGTACACAATTGTAATGGTAACCCATAGTTTGCAGCAGGCTCGTCGCATCGCCGATTATGTAATCTTTATGTACCTTGGCGAAATTGTTGAACAAGGCCCCGCAAAGGAATTTTTTAACAGTCCGAAAGAAGAACTTTCCAAAAAATACATTAAGGGATTGTTTAATTAGGGATTGCCGAAAATATATTATTCTATTGATATTCTGATAATTACCAATGTTGAAATTATTGATGAATGCAAGTAAACGTAAAGAATATGTAGATAAACCTTGCATTTGTAATTTTGGCTTTCCCCGTTAGGGGATACATGTCAATAGTATAATCAATCGATGATAGATTATTCCCCGTAGGGGATTAACATAAAATATTGATGATTAATGCCCTATGGGCAATTTAAATTAATTCTCTTTCTTCTCTATTGAAATAAATGCCCTATGGGCAAACGTAACCGGATAATTGAGTTTTTAGCAGGTACTAATTAAACACCAATTCATTTTTTCCTGATTATCAAGTTTGATCAATTACTTGATAAACAATAACTCACGGTATTTTGGCAGAGGCCATAATTCGTCGTCAACCAGCAGTTCCAGTTTATCAACATGGTATCTTATTTTCTCAAAAAACGGTAAAATCTCCAGGTTATAGAGTTCTGCTTTTTCCGTGGTATCCTCAACTTTATTCGCTTTTTTACGCTTTTCAACCATTTCGGCTACCAGCTGTCTTACGATTGAAATGTGTTCCGAAATTTCTTTGATATTCTGCATCTGGCTGTTCGAAAGTTTTACAAAAGTCTTGATATCAAGTACTTCCTTTAAGCCTTTTACATTTTCGACTAGCATGTTCTGATAGCGGATTGCCGTAGGAATAATATGGTTGTGTGAAAGATCGCCTATAATTCTTGATTCAATCTGAATCTTCTTGATATAATTTTCCAGATCAATTTCGTAACGGGCCAGGACTTCGCGTTTTGAAAGTACATTATGATCTTCGAACATCCTGATCACTTTTTCATCAGTCATGATCTTCAATGCCTCCGGAGTTGACGGAATGTTGGCCAATCCGCGTTTCAGCGCTTCAGCTATCCATTCATCGCCGTAACTGTTGCCCTCGAATCTGATTCTCTTCGATTCTTTGATATATTTCCTCAGGATTTTATAGATCGCATCTTCCTTGCTCGCTCCTTTTTCGATCAGAGTATCAACATCTTTCCTGAAAACCCGCAATTGTTCAGCTAGGGCCAGGTTTAATGCAATCATAGGTTTTGCGCAATTGGCTGAAGAGCCTACTGCCCTGAATTCGAATTTGTTACCGGTAAACGCAAATGGCGATGTACGGTTACGGTCGGTATTATCCAGGAAAATTTCAGGGATTTTTGGAATATTAAGCGAAAATTCCGCTTTTGCACTATCAACCTGGTCGGCATTGATTTCGCTTTTTTCAATTTCGTCCAACGTTTGCGAAAGCTGAGTACCTATAAAAACTGACATGATTGCAGGCGGAGCCTCGTGTGCGCCAAGTCGCAGATCATTACCGGCTGAGGCAACTACTGAGCGGATGAGTCCTGAATGAGTGTCAACTGCTTTTATAATATTTACAAGGAAAGTCAGAAAGCGCAGATTTGCTTTGGGCGTTTTACCGGGCGACAAAAGGTTTTCACCTGTATTGGTCATCAGCGACCAGTTATTGTGCTTCCCTGAACCATTTACACCCTGGTAGGGTTTCTCGTGGAGCAGCAACGTTAAATGGTGTCTCTTGGCCACTTTTTCGAGTATATGCATCAGCAACTGGTTGTGGTCGACAGCCACATTGGCTTCTTCAAATACCGGAGCACATTCATACTGGCTTGGAGCAACTTCATTGTGACGTGTCTTAACCGGAATGCCTAGCAAATGAGCCTCGTATTCGAACTCGCGCATGAAATCCATTACACTTTCGGGAATCGTACCGAAATAATGATCCGAAAGCTGCTGGTCCTTTGCCGAAGCATGTCCAAAAAGTGTACGTCCGCATAAAGCCATGTCTGGCCTGGCATGATAAATTGCTGTGTCGACCAAAAAATACTCCTGCTCCCACCCAAGTGTTGCAATAACCTTGGATGTGGAACGATCAAAATATTTACAAACTGCCGTAGCCTCTTTGTCAAGCGAATGCAAAGCTTTAAGCATAGGAGTTTTATAATCGAGTGCTTCGCCGGTATATGAAATAAATATGGTTGGGATACATAAGGTATCATCCATTATGAAAGCGGTCGAAGTCGGATCCCATGCAGTATAACCGCGGGCTTCGAATGTATTTCGGATTCCGCCACTGGGAAAGCTGGATGCATCGGGTTCCTGCTGAATAAGTTCGCCTGCACCAAAATGCTCAATGGCTTTACCTTCATCTGTAGGCGAAAGGAAGGAATCGTGTTTTTCGGCTGTTGCGCCGGTAAGCGGATGAAACCAGTGGGTATAGTGGGTAGCGCCTTTCGAAATCGCCCACGATTTAATAGCTGTTGCAACCTGGTCGGCAATCCGCCTGTCGATTTTTTCGCCCCGATTAATCACATTTTGTAATTGCTGAAAAGCTTCCTTCGACAGATATTGACGCATAACTGACTGGTTGAATGTATTTTCACCAAAATAGTCAGATACTTTTCCATGCATTTCTATGGAGCGTTTCGGACGCGAAATCGCTAATTCTAAGGCTTTAAACCGGATGTTCGACATAATTTTTCTTGTTTTATTCAGAAAGGCAAAATTATCTATTATTTCAAGCTATTGCAGTAACTTCCAAAGTATTTTTAAACACTTATTTAACAGTGTTGATTTTTCGAACACGTAACAACCAAAGTCCTATGAAAGTATATAATCCGTTAATTATCAGCAGTTCGAAACCAAACTTGTAACCGTTCAGCAGTACTTCTGAATACTCACTCAGGAAAAAGCAGAAAATCGGTGAACTAACAGCCAGGTATGGAACATATTTGTCATTAACCTGAAAACGGGTAAATAATCCGAAGGCATACAACCCGAGCAGCGGCCCATATGTATATCCGGCAACGGTAAATAGTTTATCTATAACTGCCCTGTCGTTTATGGCTCTGAAAAGTACAACAACCATTAAAAGCAGAATCGCAAAAGAAATATGCACTTTATAACGAATACGCTTTTTTTGATCTTCGGTCAGGTTGGATCGCTTATTCAACCCAAGGAAATCAATTGAAAATGAAGTAGTTAATGAGGTAAGTGCTCCATCTGCACTCGGATATGCGGCTGATATTAAACCGATTATGAATACTAATCCTGCAAGAGGACTTAGGTATTTAATAGCAATCATAGGGAATAGGTCGTCGGAACGTTCAGGCAATTTAATTCCGTGTTTCGAAGAATAGATATACAAAACTGCGCCAAGGAAAAGGAACATCAGGTTTACAAATACAAGTACGAAACTGAATGAAAACATATTTTTCTGAGCCTCGCCAATATTCCGGCAACTGAGGTTTTTCTGCATCATTTCCTGGTCAAGGCCTGTCATAACAATGGCGATAAATGCTCCACTTAGTATTTGCTTCAGGAAAAATTGCTTGCTGTGCCAGTCTTTTACAACTATGGTTGAATAATCACTGTTCCAGACAGTAGAAATCAAATGTCGGAAATCAAAATTTAAGTCTTTGCTGATCAGGTAAATTGACAAACCGACCGCAAGGAGCATAAATGTAGTCTGCAAAGTATCGGTCCAGATAATAGTTTTTATCCCACCTTTAAATGTGTACAATATAATCAGAGCTATAAAAATGGTTACTGTTACGATAAAAGGGATATGCCAGGCATCGAAAACAAAAACCTGCAGTACGTTAACAACCAGAAACATACGAAATGAAGCTCCGATGGTACGTGAAAGTAAAAAGAAAAATGCACCTGTTTTATACGACCAGAATCCAAACCGCTGATCTAAATAAGAATAGATAGAAGTGAGGTTGAGTCTGTAATACATCGGCATTAGAACCGTTGCAATTACCGTGTAACCGATAAGGTATCCGGCAACTACCAGCAGGTAACTGAACTGGGTAGCGCCCACCCAACCGGGAACCGACATAAACGTAACACCCGACAAAGACGCACCAATCATTCCATAAGCTACTACAAACCAGGGAGATGATTTATTTCCGATATAGAACGATTCGCTGTTTGCTTTGCGTGTAGTTATCCAGGTAACTGCAAAAAGCAGTATGGTGTAGGCAAGGAAGCTGATGAAAATAAGTGTAGGAGTCAAATTGGTTATTCTTTATGTAATTGTTAAACAGTCGGTTACAAAAGTGTTAGTTCAGGCTTGGTTTAAAGATTTTGTTCTAAAAACCCGGCAAATGTAATAAGGTCAGGAAAGCTATAGTCCAGAATATCCGCAGCTTGAAATGCAGCTTCTTTATCATCGCCAATCAGTACAGTAATCATTCCAAGGCGGTGACCGAAAAGTATGTCAGAGTATGTATCGCCGGCCATTATGCTGTTTTTAAAATTAATGGAAGGGAATTGTTTCCGGGCTTTCAAACCGAGCCCAATAGCCGGTTTGCGGGTAAAACTTCGGGTGTTTTTAAGATCAGGGCTGTAAAATACGGCATCAATCCTTCCTCCGGTTTCAGTAACTTTTTGAACCATCTTTTCGTGAACCAGGTTCAATTGAGCATGGGTCATCAATCCTCTGCCAATTCCCTGCTGGTTTGTAATAACAACAATCGGCTTAAAAAGTCCGGCGAATACATTTAATGCTTCAGTCACACCTGGAATAAATTCAAATTCGTCGGGATGCTTTACATAATCATTGGGAATGCGTTGATTTATAACACCATCCCGATCAAGGAATAATGACCACCCCTCTCCTATTGTCAATTTTTTAGCCATATTTTTCCTGATAAATGAATCATTGTCTGAGCTTTAATGTAATCTTCGGGAATGCCCATATCCAGGAAAAAGGCATCGCTTTTAAATGCCTGCATTTTAAATTCCGAACATGATTTTTTAAAGATATCATTTTCCAATGAAAACTTCTGCCCAGGGAAATCATCAACCATTATCCTGTTAATCAGGTAAATGCCTCCGTTAATCAATCCATCACCTGAAGCAGGTTCCTTTTCCCTGAAATCAATAATTCTACTACTCTGATCAGTCCGAACAAGGCCATATCTTGCAGTATCCGTCATTTGTTTTACTGCAATGGTAATATCAGCAGTTGCCGCGAAATGTAAATCTTCCATCGCTTTCAGATCAGGGAAAAAGCAGGTATCGCCATTCATAACGAACACTTCATCTTGCTTACAAAATCCGAATGAAAGTTTAACAGCGCCTCCTGTTCCAAGCGGCTCATTTTCAATTGCATATTCGATGTTTAACGATTTGTAATTATCGCTAAAGTAATTGATTATTTGATCTTTGAGGTAACCTACCGAAAGTATGACTTTATCTATTCTCTGCTCTGCCAGATAATCAAGCACATAAGTTAGAAACGGTTTTCCATTGACCGGAGCCATGCATTTCGGGATGCCGGGCAATACTCCCTGTAGCCTGGTTCCCAATCCTCCTGCCAACACAATGGCTTCTCTGCTTCTCATCATTATTCTTTAAAAAGCATTTCTTCAACAAGTTCACAAATGATGTGTCCGAGCAAAATATGAACTTCCTGAATCCTTGGAGTGTCATTGGATGGAACATTGAGAAGGTAGGTACATTTTTCTTTCAGCTGACCTCCGGATTGACCAGTAAATCCTACAGTTATCATTCCCAATGAATTAGCTTCGCTAAAAGCCCTCAAAATATTGATTGAATTACCAGAAGTACTTAATCCGATCAGAATATCATTTTTGCTGCCCATTGCCATCACCAGTCTAGCAAAAACCTCCTCAAATCCGTAATCGTTGGCTACGGCAGTAATGTAAGATGAATTTACATGCAAGGCTTCTGCAAAAAGAGGATGCCTGTCGAAATAAAACCTTCCTGATAATTCGGCTGCAAGATGCTGAGCATCAGCAGCGCTGCCTCCATTGCCACAGAACAGAACTTTTCCGCCGTTTTCATAACAATGAATGATTTGGTTTACAATTTTCTGAACGGTTTCTACCAATTCAGGATCGTTTAAAACTTTGGTTTTAAGATCAATAGAAGATTGAATAACAGATTTTATTTTTGATTCCATAATTTGAAATTCGTATTAATAATTTAAAGATTTGTGTGATACCCTTGCTACAATGTCCACGTTACCAGGCCTCCCCGGGTAAATTCATAGCGTTCGGCATAACCTCCGAATTGCCTGAGCGATTCAATAACCTTGTATCGCGTGTTTCCAGGACAATAGAAAAACATGTATCCTCCTCCACCGGCTCCGGATATTTTGCCCCCGGTTGCACCATTTTTAATTGCGGTTTCATAAAGTTTATCCAGGCTTTCATTTGTTATTCCCGATGCCATTTGCTTTTTAAATTTCCAGCCAAAATCGAGTATTTCTCCAATCTCATCCAGCTTTCCGCGAAGCAAAGCTTCTTTCATCATAACCGCTTGTTTTTTAAGCTGATGCATGGCATCAATAGCCTTCATATCTTTATTCAGCACATTTTGCTGCTGCTTTTGGATAATTTCAGATGAAAGCCGGCTGGTATCGGTGTAATACAATATCAGGTTATCCGTAAGTTCATCAAGGTAGGATTCTTTTATCCTCAGCGGATTGACAATAACCTTATCCTTGTAAAATTCCATGAAATTTATCCCGCCAAAGCTCGCCGAATACTGATCCTGCTTCCCTCCTGCCATTCCCAGGTCGAAACGCTCAATTTCATAAGCCAGCTGAGCAATATCATATTCACCTAGAGGTAGTTTAAGCCATTCAACAAATGCGCCCAGGATCGCAACAGCCAGCGTAGAAGAAGTTCCAAGCCCTGATTGCTGTGGGGCATCAATTGAAGTTATCAACTTGAAAGACAGTTTTTTATCAGGGTAATTCTTTGCAATGCGGTTGTAAATACCCGCATGGATATCGAAAATGCCTTCCGGTTTTATAATTGAATTTGAACTAAACGCCTTCACCTTAGTTCCATCAGCTGTTTCGAATATTATCTTTCCATCATCGGTTGGCTCAATAGTAGCGTAGGCAAAAAGGTTAATGGTTGCGTTCAGAATTCCGCCACCGTATATGTCAGAATAAGGCGACACATCGGTACCACCGCCTGCAAGGCCTAGTCTGAGTGGAGCTTTACTTCTGATTAGCATGGATGGGGTTGGTTAATGGTTAATGGGAAATTAGTTAAAGGTTATTGGAAAAAAGTTAATGGTGGCCTTCAATTTGATTAATTTCAATACAAATAGAAGTTGGAAGTGCATCCACCATTTTCTATTAACTTTTTCCCATTAACTTCTACCAAAAGCAACGGAATCAATCCTTTCCAGCAAAATATCCCAGCTAAATCGCCTCTTTTCGACAGCGGCATTGGCGGAAAATTCCTTTTCCTTATTTTCATTAAAAAAACGCAGTAATGCCTTCGTTATTTCATTCACATCAGGGGCAACCACATAACCGACTTTGCCATCAGGTACCATTTCGGAAAGGCCGCCAACATTAGTGGTGAGCATTGGTTTGTCAAAATGATATGCAATTTGTGTAACGCCACTTTGTGTTGCATCCTTGTATGGCTGTGCTACAATATCGGATGAACAAAAATAATTTACTATATCGTTGCTCTCGATAAATTCAGTCCGTAAAACTATGTCTTCTTTCAGGCCAAGTTTGTCAATGAGATCAAGATACGGTTTTGCGTCAACATAAAACTCTCCGGCAATTAGTAGTTTAACCGATAATTTCCTGAATCGCTCATCTGCAAAAGCTTTGATTAATAAATCCAAACCTTTGTATTCGCGGATAAAACCAAAGAAAAGTATGTACTTAATTCCTTCTTCAAGACTGAGTTGCTTTTTGGCAAGGCTTTTAGGAACTGCTGCGCCAAAATTGTCATATAAGGGATGAGGGGAAAATAGTCGTGGACGGATTTTGTCAAATTTATCAAGATCAGCCAAAACTGCTCTCGACATGGCAATAAATCCATCGCAGCTTTTCACAAAATAGCTGGAAAGCAGGCTGCCTCCCGGCATTTTTTCATGAGGAATAATATTATCTGTGATTGCAACAACTTTACTATGCTTATTTCGTCTTATTATCCGCGCAATAGTTCCAAGACATGGGGCCATAAAAGGCATCCAATATCGGATAACAACAATATCAGTATTGCGTTTTTTGATTTCGCGGCCAACTTTTATCCAGTTAAATGGATTGATTGAATTGACCGCAACTTTAATATTTAAGTCTTTAGGCGCTGGCTCAGAGGAATATTGTGTTTTGCCGGGAAACAGAAATCCAGGATATTGCAGGCTGAATGTATAAATTATTACCTGGTCGCCACGCTGCTGAAAAGCTCTTGCAAGCCTTTCGTTGTATGTTGACATTCCTCCTCCCCTGAATGGATAAGCTGTACCTATGATAATAACACTGCGTTTTTCCATTCGGATAATTTAAAAGTTGGAGGTCGGTTCGGTTTAGAAAAGTTCCTTTTCGATCAGGTAATGATTTCTTTCAGCCGAGTTACGGGCAACCATTTCGGCAAGGAATCCTGTCATGAATAACTGAGTGCCAAGCACCATAGCCAATAATCCGAAGTAAAAGAGTGGGCGATCAGTCATCCTGTATTCAGCGAGGAAAAATTTGGCATAAGCCAGCACACCGGCAATTACAAACCCGATTATGAAAAGAAACATACCAAGCATTCCAAAAAGGTGCATGGGCTTTTTGCCAAATTTGGATACAAACATAATCGAAATCAGGTCGAGAGGGCCGTTTATAAAGCGGTTTGCTCCGAATTTGGTAACTCCAAATTTCCGCTTTCTGTGTTCAACAACCTTCTCCCCTATTTTTTTGAATCCATTCCATTTTGCGATAACTGGAATGTAGCGGTGCATTTCTCCATACACTTCTATGCTCTTAACAACGTCTTTTTTATATGCTTTTAAACCACAATTATGATCATGAAGCTTTACTCCTGACATGAGGCTGGTCATAGAGTTATATAGTTTCGACGGGATGTTTTTTGTTAATGAAGGATCGTGGCGGACTTTTTTCCATCCTGAGACCAGGTCAAATCCCTGTTCCTTAATCATAGCGAATAAACCCGGAATTTCATCCGGGCTATCCTGTAAATCAGCATCCATGGTAATAACTACATCTCCGGCTGCCGTTTTGAAACCTGTGTTCAAAGCGGCAGATTTTCCGTAATTCCTGCGAAATTTAATCCCTTTTATCCGGGCATCGTTAGTATGTAACTGCTGAATAACATTCCACGAATTATCATAGCTGCCATCGTCAATCAGCAGGATTTCATAGGTATAGTTATTCTCCCGCATTACTTTCTCAATCCATTGACAAAGTTCGGGCAGTGATTCTTCTTCGTTAAGTAAAGGTATTATTACCGAAATATCCATAAACAGATTTAAATTACCCCTCCTGTAGTGTTATCAAACATTTCAGGTTTCTTTTTCATGATGGCTCCAACAATTAAGGCTATTATGCCACTTACAATTAAACTACCAAATAAATTTTTTAATAAAGCTGAAGAAGTACCCATTTTTGCGGCTTGTTCATCAAGTTTATCAAGTTGTTCGGCAATTTTTTCTTCAGGCATTTTGCCTGCAAGATAAGTCTCCATCCAGGCTTTTTGCGCATCCATTATATGTTTGTAATATTCAGGCTCAATAAACATAACAAATAAGTAACTGAAAAGCTGCGATACAATAACAGATACAGCAAAAGCAATAAAACAATAAAGAAATGAATCGCCAAAGGAAATAAAACCACCGATGGATGTGCGGTATTTTTTAAATAATACAACTAATATTACTATACCGATCCCAATACCAATCAACATGATGAGAATTGGCATCATAATTCCTACAGGCTTGATGTCAGCCACATACATGATTAAAAACATTACTATCGAAACAGCTCCGATAATAAGACCAGCCTTGAGGGCTGAAATGTAGAGTAAGTTTTTTGATTCCATAATATTTAATTTTTAGAGTGGATACAGTGCAAAGATAGGAAACTTGATTAAAAACTGTGAAAAATATGCGTGATGTTTTTTCGAATACAAAAAGTAGTACTTTTGCAGTGGGTAAGTCTTATACGACCAGCTCCTATTGAACTCCCCCAGGACAGGAATGTAGCAAGGGTAAATGGTTGAGCGGTGCGATATAAGTAGCTTACCCATTTTTTATTTCTTCCCGTTTCATCTTCTCCACACCGTTTCTACAAAATCGGAAATAAAGAAGTCATTTACCTTCAGGAGTGATTATTCTTTTATTTTATAATCAATTATTACTGGTTTTATGCTGAAATAATTAGTCTTCCGCTAGTTAAAAGGTACTAACTTTGCAAAGAGTGAATTTTTAGACTGTACATTTTCAAGAATTATATTGTGTACGGTAATGCTTATTAAAAAGTTAAAATGAAATAAAACTTTCGCTTATGGCACTGCTAATCAAAATTTATCCCGACAATCCCAACGAGCGCCAGATGCGCACTGTTGTTGAGTGTTTGCGCGATGGCGGTATTGTAGTATATCCAACTGATACCATTTATGGCATAGGATGCGATATATTCAAAAGCAAGTCTATTGAAAAAATTTGTGAGCTCAGAGGGATAAAACCCGGGAAGGCTACATTTTCATTTATTTGTTCTGATGTCAGCCAGCTATCGGATTATTGCAAACCGATTGAGAATAATATTTTTAAAGTTATGAAAGCAAACTTACCCGGAGCTTTCACTTTTATTCTGAATGCCAGCAATAACGTACCCAGACATATCCAAAGCAAACGTAAAACCGTTGGTATCCGTATACCTGACAATCCTATTACATTAGAAATTGTCCGGCTACTTGGAAACCCTATTATGTCGACTTCAGTTCATGATGATGATGAAATTCTGGAATACACAACTGACCCTGAACTAATCTATGAAAAATTTTCCAACAATGTCGATCTGGTGATAGATGCAGGTATTGGCGGGAATATTCCTTCCACCGTACTCGATTGCACCGATGGAGAAGTTACAGTTATTCGTGAAGGTAAAGGTATTCTTAGGTATTAAGGCAAATTAATTGTGAAAAAAGCATAATGGTTTAAGCAAATTGAGGTGTTTTGATAAGGAAAAAACTGCTTTTGAGGCCATAAAACACAGACTCTTTCAGTGATAAGCTTATACATACAAATGTAAATATCTGAAATTCAAGGATAAGAAATTTATTTTCAAATTAAGTTGCAGAATTGGATGAAAGATGTACCTTTGCACCCTCAAAATAACGAGAATGATTCGCTAGCTCAGTAGGTAGAGCACATCCCTTTTAAGGATGGGGTCTTGGGTTCGAATCCCAAGCGGATCAC
>JBBRYZ010000067.1:0-21717 GCA_038237165.1 Bacteroidales bacterium
ATAGAACAATAAATCTAATCCGGGATTTGATGTTTCAAAACTTGCTGCCGGTTTGCCGGTTAGCTGTGCCAGTTTCTGCTGCAATAATGTTTTCTTGCTATCATATTCCGAAAGTTTGGACTGCAGGTTTGCATCGGCGACGGCAATTTTAAGAGTGTCGAACGAAGTAGCAAGGCCGTTTTTGAGTGCCAGGGTTGCATATTTTTTTTCGGCTGCCAACCTGATAACTGATTCATCAAGCACATGTTTCGACTGGTTGAGCAAAGCCATCTGGTCGTAATACATAATTACTTCGCTGATAACATCCGATTTACATTTATCCGAAAGGGCTTCCTGTGCTTTTATCTTTTCATTCAGCGCCTTCGAAATATTTGGAACCTGTCCGCCGCTATAAAGTAACATAGTGGCCGTTGCATCCACTCCAACATAATTTCCGTAAAAATCACCTTCCAGGTTTTTTGAGATGGATGGAACTGACATCCCTTGCTGAGCCATAAGTTGCTCCAGTTTCGTAATTTCACTGGCAAGCCCTGCCAAGTTCGGGAACATAGCCGGGAAAGTCGGAGTTTTCATAAATTCCTGTAATTTATCTATGCTTTCGAAACCACTGATATCGCCAATATTCGAATTAACCGATGAATAGGCGAAAGCATATTTACCGCCTAGCTCCACCTTAGGAATGTAGGCCGAGCGGACAGCTTTTTGTTGAGTTTCGGCAATCTTTTTGTCAAGATCTTTTTCAGCAACCTTGCGATCTTTGTTTACAGAGAGCGTAATCAGCTCTTTTAATTCGGGTGAGACTTGTAGTTGCTGAGCCTCTACGCTGCATACAAATGTGCTCAGCGTAAAGACCAGGATAAGTAATAGAACTCTTGTTTTCATAGTATTCTCAATTGTTGTTTTTTTGCATTTTTTATTTATCCGGAGAGTTGCTTATTTTCAATTTAATCCGGAAATGGTATTCGCAATTTTTTGAAATTTATTTATTTAAGGTTTTGATTAGTAGTACATTCGACTAAAAAAGTAAAACGGTCGAAAACAGGGCAAAAAAATTATCGTTTCATTACTCCATGAAATAAAACATGGATCAGTTGATCGAGCCTGCGTTCCACATCTTTTTCTTCCACTCCCCAAAACAGAGGAATCTCCATACCCTTTAATGCTGTAACGATTGCGATGGCAGCCAGTGAGGTATCTTCTATTTCAAACATTCCGTTTTCTACTCCTTCTACAAGGATGGTTTCCATCATTTGTATTTCTTCCTGGTCGTATTTCCGTCTGATTTTTTCGATGAATTCGAGA
The DNA here is from genome assembly GCA_038237165.1 of Bacteroidales bacterium. Lineage (GTDB taxonomy): Bacteria > Bacteroidota > Bacteroidia > Bacteroidales > UBA4417 > UBA4417. Next base: position 1,303 of record JBBRYZ010000067.1, read on the forward strand.
TGACTGAGGTAATCGTCTTTTATGGCGCTGTAAAAATTTGCAAGTTTTTCCATCGTCCGCATCCTGACCAGCACATGTATTTTTAACTTTTCAGCAGGACTATCAGTTTCTTTTTTAGCGTTGATCAGTTCCTGTTTCATAATCAAAGCCTCCTTCTCAACCACTGCCTGAAAAATTTCTTCCTTGCTTGCAAAGTAGTAATAGATGGAGCTTTTGCCCTTGCGACTGGCAATGGCAATTTCGTCCATGGTAGTTTTGCGGAACCCGAATCTGGAAAAAATATGGCGGGCTACATTTACAATTGCTTCTTTTACTTCGTCTTTATCAAGCATGATCCAACTTTTTGGAAGCTGATTAACTTCGTTTGAGGCGGCAAAATTAATACAGTGATTCACATAATGCAAATTTATTTCGACTAATTTGGTCTAATGTTCGAAAATAATTTATAAAGTGCATTACCATAGTTAGTTATAAGGCATGAAAAATTAACTAATATTTCAGACGTTGAAAGTTTAGGCACAAATCATGTTTTGTGGGGTTCTCCCCAACGGGGAGATGTCCGAAGGACAGAGGGGTGAAAATAGTGAATAGTGAATAGAGAATAGTGTCTAGTGAATAGCGAATAGTGAAAAGTGAATAACGAATAATCTGTTGTGAATGTCGAAACCTGAAACTCTCCCCTTCGTCCCGATAGCGATCGTTCAGTATAATATGATTTTGAAAGCGTTGAAACTTTGCTGACACTTTACTCTTTAACTCTTGTTACACTTTGCCCGGCGACTCTTTCATCATAATTAATTTTCACAGGCAAACCAGCATGCTCCCATTCCACCAGACCTCCCGAAAGATTTGCACAGCTACCTGTAAAACCATGTTTTAAAAGCATTTTTACAGCTTCCGGACTATGGATACCGCTGGCATCGGCAATTATCAGTGGCTTGTTGGTTGGCAGCCCGGCGATTAATCCGGGCAATTCCTGCAACGGACAAAATATAAGCGCGGTAACATCAAAGATTTTATATCGGTTCAGGTATACTTCCCTTACATCAACAATTATGGCACCTTCCTGGCTGAATTTGAAAGCCTGAAGTGATGAAACATTGTGTATTCCATTTGATTGAATTGCTTTTCCTTCGAAGAAACTCTGCATTTTATTCAGTATTAGATTTGTATAAAATTGTTTGTAAAAGTACGTGTATATTTAAACGAATTTGTATCAAATTATGTAATTGTTGATTGTAAAGGGTTTATTTGTATTTTTGAAGTTATCAAATCCGGTCCGTTCTATGATTTGATGCTCGTTTACCATAATACTTGCTGGTAGCAGTTTCTATTTTTTTTCTGAGGCTGCTTAAATCTTAATCAATTCTGAAATTGCAAATTACTTTATGACCTTATTATCCTTCCTGGATCGGACTAAAACAATACACATTATCGTTGCTGGTATAGCATACGTTACCATTAACATGCTGGTGAATCTGCTGCCTTTTAAGCCTGAAACATTTACAATCATAAATTCCACCTTCGAAGCTGTCTTTTCAATACTGATCTCCGTTTTTCTTTTTGCCATATACACAGTTTCAAAAAAAAATAATTTCGTTTTCACCCGTACTTTATTCCTGTTGTTTTTAACCATCCTTTCATGGGCCATAGGCGACGCTTTGTATATTTACTTATTATGTATTGATATCGATCCTTTTATGTCGATGTCTGATGTATTTTATATCGCAGCAACTCTTATTCTCATTGGAACTGTGTTAACAATCCCTGGCTCCCAACCCCCTTCGCACAGGCGAAATATGGTGTTTATTGAGATCAGCATACTTGTATTGTCGGCTGCGGTTCTGTTTACAATCATGATTTTATTTCGCGGTAAGCCTCACTTAAGTTCTGATCTTCTAACTTTACTTATGGTATTTATTTATCCCGTTCTGGATGTATTGTTAATATGGATAATAATAATATTGTATTTTGCTTACCCCTTAAAAAGCAGTCAGAAAGTTTTAAGTATATTGCTGGTTGGGGGATTGTGTATATTTTTTAGTGATATTTATTATCTCATAAGCTCCATTTATGCGCCATTAAAGCGGGACTATTTCGTCGGAATAGGATATTATACCTTATATGTTACAATTTTGCTTGCTGCTTTAGTTGGTTTTAAAACAATCAGAGAGCTAAATCGTGAAAATAAGCAAAAGGTATATGCATTCAAATCAGGTAACTGGATTGTGTTTATCCCTGGTGTTTTCCTCATATTATTCATAGGAATGGTTTTGGTGTTTGTTTTTAAACAATCCTTTATCTTAACACATGGAGTAATTATTCTGATAGTTATTATTATCATTCTTTTCATTCTGCATCAATATATGGTAATAGCTGAAAATATCAAGTTAACCAAAGAAATGAGGCAGATAAACGCTCAACTTGAGGATAAAGTTAACCAGCGAACGGCTGAATTAAGCAAAGCTAATACTGAACTAGTGGAAGAGATGAAGGAAAGGAAAAAAGCTGAAGATCACCTGGCCCGAAGCAACCAGGATCTGGCTCTGCTAAACAAGGATAAGGATAAACTCTTTTCAATCCTGGCACATGATCTGCGAAGTCCGTTAGGTTCGATGATGAACCTTACTGAACTTCTGGCAGAAAGTATAAACGATTTTGATGAAAAGGAACTGCTCGAAATAATTGGTACTCTCAATAAATCAGCGACACAAACATTTCAGCTTTTTAATGATTTGCTTGCCTGGTCCGCTGTACAGATGGGTAGAGGCGAGCGCGAAAAGGAGATTTTTGCAATGTCAGATATCATTTCCGAAAATCTAATGATTCTGGCTGGCGAAATTGACAAGAAACAAATTAAAACTGATACGCAGGTCGACTCGGCAGTTGTGGCATATGCCGATAGGTTTGCGATTCAAACAGTGGTACGGAACCTGATTAGCAACGCAGTTAAGTTTACACAACCTCAAGGTATTATTACGATTATGGCCGAACAAAGTAATGAATTCGTAAAAATTTCAATATCTGACAATGGTGTTGGGATTTCGAAGGAAAAACAAAAGAAATTATTCAGGGTTGATGCGGTAAGCTCAACTGCAGGCACCGAAGGAGAGAAAGGAACTGGTTTTGGGTTACTGCTTTGCAAAGATCTGGTTGAAAAGAACAGTGGTAAAATATGGCTCGAAAGTGAAAAAGGTAATGGGAGCACTTTCTACTTTACATTGCCAATTCGCGAAAGCAGCAATGCGGCAACAAAAAGAATTCCAGCTTCAAGGATTCAGTATTCCAATGACCTGGCAGCAAAAATTACATATATTACCATGATAGGGGAGATCAACCCAACTGTATTCAGATCGGAATTAAGCCTGATATGGAGTAGCAGTGATTATAATGCTGATTTTTCAGATTTGGTCGATCTAAGGCAGGCTTCATTTGTTTTGGATACCAATGACATTCCGGCTATACTGGAGATTTTTTCGGAAATGCCCGGAAATAAAAAAAACAGGAAGTTTGCTCTTCTTACAGCCACGCCTCATCAGGTTGCGTTTTCGACCATGTTCAGGCAGAATATTAAAAGCAGATACCCGTTCATTGTTGAGATTTTCAGTACCTACGAGGCAGCATTAAACTGGCTGGGAGCGTAAGGTCTAAGTCTGATTGTAATGCTAAGCTTTACGAAAATTATTATCTGTTTTTCATCCTGTTAGGTAACCAAATATATTACTCCATTATATTAACCATCAACTGATTATGATAGTTTTATTTCAGGTTTTTCCTGCCGAAGAAATCTATAATTAATGGAATTATTTGAAATTTATTAAAATTATATGCCGTATTTATACGTCCTTATAAAATATGCCGTATATTTGCGGCATATTTTAAGTTTCAATAATGGCCAAACCCGAATTATTTGACAAATCGTTGCAACAGGCTGCCGTTTATTTCAAGGCTTTATCGCACCCGGCGAGGCTGGCAATAATCAATTACCTGGTCGAAACAGGAACATGTATTACCGGCGATATTACCGATGAACTCCCCCTTAGCCGCACAACGGTAAGCCAGCATTTACAGGAGTTAAAGGATTGTAATCTTATACAAGGCACGGTGGATGGATCAAAAGTAAATTATTGCATTAATGCCATCGGTTTGGATGAAATTATTTCAATACTCCGACATCTGACAATTCAACTCGAAAAATCAAAATCATGCAAGTGTTAAAATTGTATGATCAGAATACGCATAGAAGGAGATATGAATTAACTAAAGCAAGTGCAAATATTTGCATTATCATTGACAGATAAAATCTAACTAAAGCAAATCCCCATGGATCGTTCCGAAAAAGCATTAACCTGGTTTGATAACAAATTTAATTGTTCACAATCCGTACTGGTGTCGTTTGCCGAAGAACTAGGTTTAACCGAAGATGAAGCATTGCGGGTATCTTCCGCTTTTGGCGGAGGTATAGGCCGGCAACAACTCACTTGTGGCGCTTTGACTGGTGCGGCTATGGCGCTGGGACTCAGGTTTGGAAAAGGATTGAACGATGAGGAAGATAAAAAGCAATTTACAAATGAATGTACTGTTGAACTTTTCGAAAAATTTACAAAACTGAATGGTTCAACCAACTGCCGTAAATTGTTGAATGACCTTGATATGACTGACGAAAAGGACCATAAGTTGATCCTTGAAAAAAATCTGTTTCATACAAATTGCAGGAAATATGTTGCCGATGCGGTAACAATAACTGAACAATTAATCAATAACACTAAATAAATTTTACCATGGAAGATATTAAACAAATCATTAAAGAAAAGTACGGCGAAATTGCTAATCAAACCAGGGAACAGAATGCGCCTTCATGTTGCGGAACAGTTTCATGCGGTTCAGCAGTGGATTATTCAATATTTAGCGAAAGCTACGATAACCTTGAAGGTTATGCCCCCGAGGCCGACCTTGGCCTGGGATGCGGACTGCCAACTGAATATGCCGGTATTCTGCCAGGTAATTCGGTGCTCGATCTTGGCTCAGGCGCCGGTAACGATTGTTTTGTGGCCCGGGCACTGGTTGGCGAAAGCGGTTACGTGGCAGGTATTGATTTTACTGATGCCATGATCGGAAAAGCACGCGAAAATGCGCGCAAACTTGGCTTCACCAATGTGGATTTTATACAGGGCGATATCGAAAATATCCCGGTTAAATTTGGTGTAGTTGATGTTGTGATCAGTAATTGTGTTCTTAACCTGGTTCCCGACAAATCCAGGGCTTTCAACGAAATATTCAGGGTGTTGAAACAGGGCGGACATTTCTGCATTTCGGATGTGGTTCTGGAAGGTGAGTTGCCTAAAGGCTTAAAAACTGATGCAGTGATGTATGCCGGTTGTGTTTCGGGCGCTGTGCCAAAAGCAGAATATCTTGAAATTATAAAAGAAGCAGGATTTCTGAACGTAGATGTAAAAAAGGAAAAGAAGATTGAAATTCCGGATGATATACTCCTCAATTACATGTCGGCAAATGAGCTCGAAAAATTCAAAACCGGCGAAACCGGCATTTTCAGCATTACTGTTACCGGGAAAAAACCGGAAGGTTGCGGATGTGGATGCGGATGTTCCTGATTTGGCTTTGGTTCCATAAATGTACTTGAATAGTATTAGTTAAAAGTTAAAATTAGAAATTGGTAATTGATGTAACCCTTTAATTCTGAAGCGATTTAATGCCAATTGCCGCTAATCGAAAAACTATTGTATAACCATCGTAACTACTGTATGATAACTGATTGACCACTGATTGACCAATGTATGACTATTGTATGGCCCAGCTCATCTCTTTATCACTTTATACGATTGCTTTTGTTGTCCATCCATCTTTATCAGGTACATACCTGCTGCTAAGCCTGAAATATTAATTAGTTGGTTTTCTGTTATTAATTTTCCTGTTGATACTGTCTGGTTTGATTGATTCAGAATAAGGTAGTCAGCAGGGAAATTGATTTTACCTTTTCTAACGTAAAAGAAATCACCGGCTGGATTCGGGAAAATGAGATTATTCCCAAATGTTTTGGTTTCGGTCGAATTATACAAGTTTATTAAATATTCGCCTAAGAAAGTGCTTAAATCGAGAATATGCAACTCTTGCTTTGTATTAATCGGCCATCGGGTAAATTTTTCATTAGAGATATAGTATTTCAGCCCGCTGGATGTCGTAATTCCTTCTACCTGGTGAAAAGGCAGTGATACATCAATTTTTCGCTTGTTCCCGCTAAAAAAATCAGTTCTGTTAAAGTCGTAAAGCAGGTAAATAAAGGGCTGTAGTAATTTACTGTAACCGCATAACACAAGCAGTTTTTTTGATTCAACATAAGTTGCTCCTGTTATCAATCCCTCCACATCAAATGTCGATTTCCACTTTGCAATATAAGTACCTGGGTTTCTGGGCAAAGAATATACGCTGGTTTTTCCACTAATCCATTGCTTGGTAAACAAATAAATACTGTCGGCCGAAACAACAAATGCCTCGCAATCGAAATCGGTTTTATCTGAGCCTGTTGCTGAAAGGTCTGACTGGTTTGAGTATGAAAAATTGATAGTCTCTATTGTTGGTGAATTCGCCAGGAGGGAATTTTTATCAATCCTCAGGATTTTCAGGTTTGTCCGGTTTCCGTTTGCATTGTTACCAAAATCACCAATGTATACAAAGTCTGCATCCTGCGAAATTTCTTCCCAATCCGTATTCTTCACGCCAGGCAAGGGATAAGATTGTAGAATATTCCCATTCAAAGTGTCTAACCTGTAGATGTTTGTATCTGCACCACTATCGTTATGAGTCCAGATACAATTATCCCATTTGATAAGGCCGGATGTTTCGGAAAGTTTATCATTTAAAATAAAACTAACTGATGGAGAAACTGAAGCCGGATTGTAAAAGCAACTTCCATCATTAACTGTGGCTGATGAGTTGTAATTTTCCGCCAGTGGATCGGGACATCCCGAAATCTGGGCGTTTGTGATATTTAGGAATGCCCCTGTGCATAACAAAAAAATCAGAAATACTTTCATCATCACTTGAGTTCTGTATTTATATGCTGATAATGGAACAATATGATACCCGGAAACTTCCGGCAAGCAGGCATAGTCTGAATAACATCAATAAAACCAAATAGTTCATTGAGGTTATTTGTATGGCAAAAGGGACACATGTCGGACTCCTTTAATACGTAAAGCAAATTTTAAAATCAGATTTAATTCAGAACATAATAGGCTGCATTAAGCGCTGTTGCAAACGCTACCCAGAATAAATACGGGATATTAATGTAAGCCGCCCACGGTTTTAGCTTATAAAACTGCAGCAGCATCACAACTATGCTCATCCATAAAACAATAATGTCAATCAGCGCAAGACCGATTCTGTTAAAATAGAAGAATAAAAAGCTCCATGCAAAATTTAACAGCAGTTGAAGTATAAAGACAAAAATCGCTTTATTGCGCTCGTTGCCTGTGTTGAGTGCCCAAATCATGAACAATGAAATACCCATAAGCAGGTAAAGTGTGGTCCAAACCGGACCAAAAAGCCAGTTGGGAGGGGCAAAGGATGGCCTGTTAAGTGTGACAAACCATCCTGGAATTGCTTTCGCGGTAAATATTCCGGCTACTCCGCCTATTGCCAGTGGCAAAATTATTGAAACGACCAGTTTCCCAAATTTTGATATTTTCATAGCTTTTCAGGAAAGGATTAATATTGATTGCTTTTATAAAAACCAAATAATTTCAATTGTTTCTATTTCAATGTTTTATGCATTTTTAATGCTTCAACAATCGTTAAACTCCAGAACAGATCGACAATGCTAACATTTTTAATGCGAATACTGATCAGGTAGATAATTGTTATCATGGAGAAAAAGACAACTAAAGCCAGTAGGTAAACTTGAAAAAACGTCATTATAACTTTGTTAAGTTAAGTCACCTTGCCCGCATTCAGTCAAACGATTTTATTTCAGTTTATTTAAATCAATTTCCTGCCCGAATTGAATGATGTAATGGTTGCAGTCGTATATGGCAAACTCGCGCATGCCATGTTCGAAATTGTCGATCGGATAAACAACTTCCACCTTGTCTTTCAGTTCTTTCCATATTTTTTCCACATCATCAGTCTGAATATAGAGCGATCCAGTAAACTGACCTTCTATAAATTCAGGATGCAACTTTGGCACAGCCAGCATTACCTGCACATTATCACGGCTAAGGGAAGCCCAACCCCATTCTTCATTCATTTCATCGCATTTAAATTTCAGAATATTGGTATAGAAGCCAACCGTAAGGCTGAGATGCTTTGTCCACAACATAGGGGAAAGGCCGAGAAGTTTCATACTATTAATGTTTAGATTTTCAGATCTTGATTTATCTGATAAAAGTACAAAAGCTTTTAGTATGGTAGGGTTTGTTTCAATAATAAACTGCTACCTCACTTTTGTGAAAATTAATGATATATCTGCGAAATTTGACAAAAAAAAACCGGCAAAAGTTTTCCTTACACCGGCTTCAAGATAATTGGTAGTTGCACTACCTGATAATGTGTTTAACAATATCGACTCTGCCTTTCACCGTTATTTTTACAAAATATAATCCGGCCGGTAATGATTCATCAATTATGTTGTTCCCTTTGACCGGTATTGTTTCGTAAACCAATTTTCCAATGTTGTTGTAAACTTCTATTTTTTGAGTTCCTTCAGGAACTGATACTGTAAAAGTTGATGCTGAAGGATTGGGGAATGTTTTGAAATAACTTGTTCCAATATGATTAATTCCGGTTTGCAAAACACCAGTTACAACAATATCATCAATTTTTGTAACACCGGCTGCTGTAATGCTTCCCCCGTTTATGTCGTTATTGGAAGTCATAATCCATCTGATATAGACTAAATCTGACTGGTTCTGGCATTCGGCTGGCAAATCCAGATTGGAAACCACACCAGTTGTCCAGTTATTGACCAGGGTTATAGTTCCGCCCGTAACATCACCCCAACTGCCTGCAATTCCGATTTTGTATTGAATTTTGAAATCAACAGGGCCTCCGTTGTTTCCACCGCCTTGTTGTTTCGATGAAATTTTCACATTTTTATAACCTGTAGTTTTGAAACGGATATTCCAGTTTTTAACACCCATACCATTGTCCCAATTTGTGGCCTGTGCAGCATAGGTCGTGGCTCCGTTTTTCATGGCAATGGCACTGGTTCCTTCTGCGCGCAACACCTGGTTGAGGTTTAATGGATTAGTCCCGTTTTGAATGGTATCGCCTAATGCATTGTTAGGAAAGGTCCATTTAACAATTTCTTCCTGCGCCTTTGCAAGCTGAAAAATAGGAATCATTAGTGCAAGTAGGAGTAATTTTTTCATCATTCTTTTTATTTTAGGTTGGTTAAATCTGAATTAGTATCGATTTGAAATTTATAAAATTCGTATCATTTTCATTTTAATTCTCCGGGTAATAAATTTTCACTTTCTCAATTCCCCGATCTCCCTTATTTTCAGAATCGATATGCTGCATCAAGCATAATAAAACGGCTGATGCCCAGGTTGCCTTTATTATCTGTATAGATATTATTGGTAAGGTTTTGAACTGTAAGCGAAAGCGAATAATGCTTTGCAAATACATGCGATATTTTTGCATCCAGCCTGTAATAAGCCTGCATTTCCACCAGGTTTTCGTCATCATTGTACAACGGACTTGTATATTCGTAAACCAGCATGCTGTTGAAATACATGTTCCTCCAGTTCAGCATAGCCGTAAACCGGTTTTTAGGTACTTCCATCAGGAATTTTCCTGAAAGATCCTTGGCTACAAACCTAACTGTGTCGAATGCTTTAATAACCGAATGGTTGTAGGCATACGACAAGGTAAGCTCAAGTGATTTTAGCGGATTTATCCTGATGGTTGCCTCTGCGCCGGTAATGGCTGCCTGGCTAACATTTTCCCGTTTCAGAATCGCTTTGGGACTGGAAGTCGAGTAAACAGTATCGCCGGTACCGACAAAGTATTGAAAATCTCGTCCGATCGAATAATATACAGAAGGTTCAAACTTCACGTATTTGTTGACGAAAAACGAACCTCCGGCTTCAAAATTATTGATGTGCTCGGGTTCAAGTTCCGGATTTGCCATTTTGAAACCTTTCGAAATGCTTCCGCTGCGGCACATATCATCGAGTGTACCGGGCCTGAAACCGGCTGAATAATTTACGTACACCGAATTGGATCGGTTTAACTCATACCGGGCACCGAGTTTAGGACTTATAGCAAGCCAGCTTTTGTCTTTATAATTCCCTGTGTAATTTACAATGTAATCGTTGGTAACCGACGGGGAAGCGATTGTAAATGAAGCATTTCTGAAATAAATTGCATCGGCCCTGGCACCAGCTATTATTTTCAGCTTATTATTAAGTGCGCTGTATTCGTCCTGTACAAACAAAGCATACGAGTTCATCCGACCCTTGTTGGTAACGGTATCCGTTGCCGTAAAATAAATATCCGAAGCATCCGCGCCACTTAGCCTGATATCGGTACCGTAGGTTATTTTATGATATTTCCCTGCTTTAGTTGTTGCTGAAAGCCACATTCCGGCATCATTACGATGCGAATCAGTAAGATACAGAACATATTGGGTTATAGCAAAAGGCGGAGTTTTTTCAGTTTTCAGTTGTTCCTTCTGGTTAAAATAATTTTCGAACTGCATGTATGCATTGGCTGTGATCTGCGTTTTGCCGGCATACCCATGATAGGTTATATATGCATTATTTGTGCGATATTTGTAATATCCGCCTTCGGGATCGTACACCCTTTTCCCGTCGCCGGTTTTATCATCAAAGTAATTATACCCAATTTCAACGCGGCTGCTGTCGTTAATGTTATATGCTAATTTGCCGCCAACGTTGTATTCCCAGAGCGATGCTTTTACATCGGTGCAGTCGCGTGTCGCCTTGGGTGCAATGATGTATCCATCACCACGCCTGTAAAAGGAATTGATGCTCCAGCCCAGTTTTGGCAAAACTTTGGTTCGTCCGCTCAGCCATGCCTGAACACCCTGTGTATTGCACGAACCCAGCGAAACTTTAACACTTCCGGCTGGCTCAGACTGTATGTCTTTCGTAATCACATTAATAACGCCGCCCATGGCATTGCCTCCATACATTGCAGAACCCGGACCTTTTATAACTTCTATTCTCTCAACACTTTCGGTATTTATACGGCTCCAGTTTACACCGCCTCCATCTGCTTTATTCAGAGGAACACCATCAAGCAATACCAGGGTTCGAGCTGAACTATTGAGCCCGCGCATATTTACTGATGCATTTTTTGAGAAAATCCCGTTTTTACGATCCACATTAATTGAAGCTTCGGTTCTCAGCAGGTCATCCACAGTTGCTGATGGCATTTCTTTTATCTGTTCCGCAGTTATCAGCCTAACCGAAGCTGGTAATTCATTGATGGCTCTTTTTGTACGGGTTGCAGTTATTACGGTTTCGGCTATTTCTGAGATTTTCGGATCAAGATGTATAATCAGATTTTGCAGGCCTGAAACAGGAACATTAATTGCCTGGATTTTGATCTCATAACCGATGTGAGTAACCTGCAATTTTGACTCACCGGTTTTGTTGATGTTCAGAGTAAAACTTCCGTCGATACCCGAAACCGCACCAAGCTTAGTCCCAAGTACAATAAGGTTTGCATAAGGAATGGGTTTGTTACCGGTTGTTTCAAATACAAATCCTTTTATTTCCTGAGCTGAAATAAACATCGGGAACAGCAGAAGAAATAACAGAAATGTTTTACTTGCTCTCATAGGTTATTTCTGAACTTTTACATCTGCCACAATATGCCCGGTAAGACCATTTTGCATGGATATGATCCTTATCAGTCCTCTTTTTCCGGCAGCCGGGCCAATAGTTACCTGGAAAGGAATTACATATCCGGCACGCACAATTTTAAATTTCCGTTTGCCAACTGTGGCCGAAGTATAATTGGTTATAATCAGGCTGTCGTTGTATGCAGCATTAAATGCATCCCGCGAAATACTCAAACTGTCAGTCTTGTAGCGGGTTTCGTTACGTGGAATTGCCCAATTTGTAATCATAGGATAGATAGATGCAACATCATTATCGCCAGGTGACGATAATGTGAATTCCGTGGATGGCGACAGTTTGTCACCAAAATAGGTTATGATGTTAATGTCCGATTGATTGGCGGCTGCATTTTGCTGAGTAAAACCGATTCCATTGGCTATTGAAAAGAATGAATTCTGAAAAAGATCTCCCTGCGCCGCAAAGGTTACAGAAGGATAAAAGGTTATTGGTCCGAATGCTGAATTTATATCTTTCAGGATTGTAATAGATGTTGTTGCCGATTTTCCGTTTTTGTCATGTATCATAAACGACCATTTCTCAAACTTCGAAGCACCATAGGAAATAGCGCGGGAGAATCTGAAATCATTCGAATACATTCCGCTGTCGAGTGCGGTTTCCATGCCATTTTCGGTGGTAAGTGTAACTACCAGGTTTGTGATTGCAGCATCTCCTTTGGTGGCATTTAGTCCGATTTTGTATGGAAATCCGATTGATACAATTACTGAATCAGCAATGTATCCGTTTCCTGCAACCAGCTGAAGCTGAGGCGGCTTTTTATCCGAATCCTTTTTGCATGCATATACAGATATCAGCATACTGAAAAGGAATATGCAGATTTTTATAAAGCGTGAATTTAGATATGAATTCAGAATCATAACGAAGGCATACTTTTATTGAACAGGCGTTTTCTTCGTTATAAATTATTTGGCAAACCTGCTGAAAATACCTGCCCCGGCAAGCGCTCCCAATGATCCGAATATAAAATGTAGCGCAACCGGATAAAACAACCCGTTGAGCAGCGATAAAAAAGGAATTCCTGTAGCCATCATAAACGCCTGACGGCATAGGGGAATGGTTGAATAAGCCAGCCCTCCTGCGATTGCAGCATATAGGTAATTCGATTTCCCGGACTTGTTCATGATCAGGTCGCCGATAATGCCAGGCAGCAGCAAGGTAATAGGCATAAATGCATTTCCGAAATGGAACATGGGTAAAAATGCGGAAGCTGAAGCCCCAATGGAAGAAATTGACATGGCGTACCTCTGACGGCTGAGCGTTTTGCCAGCCATAAACAAAAGCATAAATTCAAAGCCATGATGTCCCGGAATTTTAAGCGGTATGTCAATTCGCTCACGTAGCACAACAGCGAAAAAGCCCAGTAATAAAAGTAATCCGATTTTCAGCAGATCGGTGATATTCTCAATTTGAAATGCTTTTGATGTACTCTTTTGGTACATGCTGCCATTTATATTGTCCATGATCTTCAGTTTTTTCAACAATCAGTGTTATTTTTTTATTCCGCATCACCGGCCGTAACCAGTTGTCTGTCATTATACTGTCATCCGGTTGAATCACAGTGCCATCTTTTGTGGTAATAGTATCAACGCAAAGTCGGTTCTTCAGTTCGTTGGCCGAAAAAATCCCTTCGGTTTCGCGCAGAAACGGCATCCAGAGAACGCGTCCGTCATTTCCTTTATGTCGCAATCCAACAGCCGCGAGAGCGCCGATTACGCCTATTTTTTCGCCGGTTAAGCCTTCAAGATAAATATTGTTTTGGAGCGCCAGATCGTGTGCCAGTTTTTTATTAAGCACAATTTTTTTTGCATTTTTGCCCCAGTTTTCAATTTCATCAGAAATTAACTCCGATGAAGCAATACATAACCCGGCATCCGAACCTGGAGCCGATTCCCTGAGCAGGAATTCGCGGCAAAAAGTTTTAAGAGCGGCTTCTTTCTCACTTTCGCATTCCATCAGCAGGCAGGCTGAACTGTTGTGAGATGTATATGGAATGTCTTTATGAACCAGCAACTGGTGACGGGTAATGCAGATAAGCTTAGCAATACCTGCTTCTTCAAGCATTGTTCCCAACTGGCGCGCACGGAAACCTGTCCCGCGGCTTTCGAGGTTATCGGTATCATCAATGCCTATATAATGTTGCATAGTTAGTCGATATGACCTTTGATTCATATCCTTTGCAAAAGTAAAATACTTTTGCAATAAATAAAGAAGAATTTGAATTCAAAAATCTGCTGAATTCAGATGCGTTTATAACGATGTTTATTATAAATAATTGAATTCTGAATCGCACTATAATCGGGATTTTCTGAATAGTAGACCCCCGAGTAGAAACACGAAGTATGCGTCTAGCCGGGGGCCCTGCAAATCACTTGGGGATTTGATGCGGTAAAGATACTTCCTCAAACGCTGACTGTTATAAAATGAGCAAAATTTGTGATTTGAGTAGTTTCCCTATTACTTGGTAAATTTAAACGTGCTATCGGAAAAGAAAGACGTGGTTAGATATGATGGAATTAAGCTGATTTTTTTAGACATAAAAAAGCCGGTGCAAGATTCGATGCGACCGGCTTTTCAATATTTGGGCTATTTTTTATATCAGCACGTCATCTATCCTACAAACTCTTTATCTCAGCCACCAGTTTTTGCAAAGTAACTTTTGCATCACCAAAAAGCATTCGGTTTTTAGCATGATAGAAAAGGTTATTGGGAATAGCAGCATAACCCGCGGCCATACTGCGTTTCATTACTATAACATTTTTTGCATCCAGGGCTTTGATGATAGGCATACCGTAAATCGGGCTCGATGGATCATCTTCGGCAGCCGGGTTTACAACGTCGTTGGCGCCAATAACAATAACCACATCGGTATTGCTCATTTCGTTGTTGGCATCTTCCATTTCAACAAGCTTTTCGTAAGGTACATCCGCCTCAGCCAGCAAAACATTCATATGCCCAGGCATGCGACCGGCCACCGGGTGAATGGCGTATTTTACTTCCACACCCTTGCTTGTAAGAAGGGTGTCGAGTTCGTGGCAAAGATGCTGTGCCTGGGCAACAGCAAGTCCGTATCCGGGAACGATAAATACTTTTTGCGAATAACTCAATAAAACAGCAGCATCACTCAGTGAAATTTCCTTCACGGTTTTGTCAGAGTCCTCAGCTCCAGCTGCTCCGGCTACACCAAAAGCGCCGATAATTACATTTAGCAGTGAGCGGTTCATCGCTTTGCACATCAGGATGGTAAGAATGGTACCAGAAGATCCTACAAGGATACCGCCGGTTAGCATGGCCTGGTTTCCATAAAGAAAACCGCCCATAGCCGCAGCCACTCCTGTAAAGGAGTTAAGCAGCGAAATTACTACCGGCATATCTGCACCGCCAATCGGCATCACAAAAGTTACGCCATAAACCAGCGCAGCCAATGCAAATAGATAAATAGGCAGGTTATTATCGGTTTGTGGTTTCATGAAAAGGATGAAAACCAGCGATACCAGAAGAAGTACAAGGAAACTCAGGTTTACGATGCGCAGAATAGGGTGTTTGATGTCACCAATGCGTCCGTCGAGCTTTCCAAAGGCAATCATACTTCCCGCGAAGGATACTCCTCCAATCATTAATCCAAGTAATATTGCAATTCCTTCGCCTCCCAGCATATGTGAATCACCTGCTAGTGCCATTGAATTCTGCATTTTAGGGAATTCCATCAGTGAAATTAAAGCCGCGCAGGCACCGCCCATACCGTTAAAGATGGACACCATCTGAGGCATGGCTGTCATTTTTACTTTTTTGGATGAATACCAGCCAATGAAACTTCCGATGGCAAGTGCAATTAAAATCAAAGGGATATTTTTGATGTGACTGCCATCTTTTACATGGAAAAGAATAGTGAACAGTATGGCAGCGCCCATTCCGGCAGCAGCCCAGAGGTTTCCGGCACGCGCGGTAGCAGGATGGCTAAGTTTCTTCAGTCCGAGGATAAACAAAACTGAAGCTATCAGGTAACAAATCTCCAGAATGGAGTTTTGATTTGCAAGATTTATAATTTCGTCCATAACTCCGCCTCCTAGCTTTTCTTTTTCTTAAACATTTCGAGCATTCGGTCGGTAACCACAAATCCGCCGACAACATTCAGTGTTCCGAGTACTACTGCAATAAAGCCAAGAATCTGAGGAGTAATGGTTTCCGCATGTCCCATAACTATAATGGCTCCGATTATTACAACTCCATGAATGGCGTTACTGCCCGACATGAGCGGTGTATGCAATACTGCGGGAACGTGCGATATTACTTCTATACCTAGGAAGATAGAGAGAATGATGGCAAATATCATCTCTTTATAATCCAGAAAAAATTTTAAAACTTCATCCATTTGCTGATTGTTTGGTAAATTTGTGTTTGATTTCTTTATGTGCCTGGTGCTTAGTGCTTGGTGATTAGTTCGTAGTATTTGGTGCTTTGTGCTAGGTGTTATGTGCTATAGAATCAGTTCTTAGTTTTCCGACTATTTTCTGGTTTTAGATAGATCTTTGCACCATGCACTATGCACTAATAGTGGCCTTAACTCTCTCGTGTACAATCTCTTTCCCATGTGTGACTGCTGTTCCCTTCACGATATCATCTTCCCAGTTCAGGTTCAAAGCGCCTTCTTTGGTAATAATAAGTTTCAGGAAGTTGATCATATTTTTGCCATACATACGGCTGGCATCGGTTGGCATATCGGTTGGAAACTGGGAGTTGCCAATGATTTTTACACCCTGATGAACAATGGTTTCGTTGTCTTTGGTGAGTTCGCAATTACCGCCAGTTGATGCAGCTAGGTCGATGATTACCGAGCCTGGTCTCATAGCTTCAACTGTTTCTGTTCTTAGTAGGATAGGGGCACGGCGACCTGGAATTTGAGCAGTACAGATAATTACATCCGATTTAACTGCCTGGTCATGAATGGCTTGTGCCTGTCGGGCCTTGAACTCTTCGGTCTGCTCAACGGCATAACCTCCGGCAGCTTTATCGTCAACAGCGCCTTCTACATCAATAAATTTTCCGCCAATACCGGTAACTTCTTCTTTTACAGCAGCTCTTACATCAAATACATATACAACGGCGCCGAGTTTACGGGCGGTTGCAATGGATTGCAGGCCTGCGACTCCGGCCCCAAGGATAAGCAGGTTAGCCGGTTTGATTGTTCCGGCGGCGGTCATAAACATCGGGAAAAATTTCGGAAGCGTGTTGGCAGCCGTAAGCACTGCTTTGTAGCCGGCTACCGTTGCCATTGATGAGAGGATGTCCATTGCCTGGGCACGGCTGGTACGCGGAACTACATCCATGCTGAAACTGGTAATGTTTTTGGCAGCCAGTTCTTTAACGAGTGTGGCGTTGAAATATGGATTTAACACAGCCATAATTACCTGCCCGTCTTTCATCAGGGCAATTTCTCCGGATGTAGGTGGCTGAACTTTAATCAGCAGGTCAGCACCTGCGATAACGTTAGACTTGGTTTCAATCCGTGCGCCTGCTTCTTCATATTCTTTATCGGAGGCAAAGGCAGTAAGCCCAGCCCCGGATTCAACAAGCAGGGAAACATTCATTTTTACAAGCGTGGCCACACCTTCGGGAAGTAGTGAAACCCGGTTTTCGCCATCAATTTCTTTTAGTATTCCTATTGTCATAACAGTAGGGTTTGTTTTAGTGATTTTGTGCGGGCAAATGTAACGGAATTTTAGCCATTTATATGAAGCTTTTTACATGCTTTTTTTCAAATCTTCAATAATATGTGGGAATTGCTATATATTATCGTAAAAATGCATTCTCATTTTATACCGGGACGAATGGATTCCGGTACTAAAATCATCCTGTAATGGATGGGTCGCCAAAGAATCAGAGTTACCAATCATTTATATTTTTCAGATTACTAATTCCAATTTTATCATTTATGCAGTAACTTTGATGTGCTTAAGCAACAATTTTTAAAATTGCATGGTATGAAAACATACGGTTTCGTTTTAGTAATACTGATCTCATTTCCATGTATTCCGGTTTTAGGTCAGAATTCTGTAATCCCTGAATCTAAAGACAAAAAAGGACATGAGATTACCCTCCCAGAATCCTCAACCGAATACAGCATCACAAGTTACAAAAATATTGATTTCCTCAAAATAAATCCTCTTCAGCTGGAGGCTTCGGGAGTGCATCCTGAGATTTATATTTCAAATAATCAACGTGGTGTTATCATTATTTGTACTGAAGATCCTAGCAATGTCATCCGGGATTTCAGCAATAAGCTGGAGCGCAACCCATCGTATTATGAAACATTTACCAGGCAGGATACGATTGTAATTTCGAAACGAAGGACAGGAAAAGAGACACTGGATTTTACCAAAGCCTCATCCATTAATAATAATTATAAAAATGCTTTTAATTACAAAGTTGATCCGCGCACAGGCGTAAGCTGGAGTAAAATCAGCCGGCAACAGGATCGTATAAAGGAGGATATGTTCGGGAGAATTGCCTATGACCTGATTTTTGTAATTTCGAAGCCACAGACAAAATAATAAATTCAAGGGAATGGAATTCAGTATTTTAGTCTACAAATCCGGAATAAATTTCTCAGAAAATTGATATCTTCATAACGATTCTTCTTCGTTTTCTACTAATATTCTGATGCCAACTAATTAATAGCAACTGGATCAACCACGAACTTACTTCAGGAATGGCTGCGTCAGTTTATAAATCCCTCAAAACCTTCTCAACTTTTACCATCATATCATCCGTAATATCCAGATGGGTAACAAAACGTATTTCCTGCGGAGCCAGTGCCATTGCGTGTATATCGTTTGCAAGCAACTTATGCAGAAAATCTTTTGCCGGCATTTCAGGCTTCAGACTGAAAAACACCAGATTTGTCTGAACAGGCATTACTGCTTCAACATACGGAAGTGATAGCAGCAAACTTTCAAGTTGTTTTGCACGACGGTGGTCGTCGCGCAAGCGTTCCACATTGTTGTCGAGCGCAAAAATGCAAGCCGCTGCCAGGTAACCTGCCTGCCGCATTCCACCGCCAAATACTTTACGGATGCGGCGTGCTTTCCAGATAAAATCCTTACTGCCGATAAGAACGGAGCCAACCGGAGCGCCAAGGCCTTTTGAAATGCAGATTGATATACTGTCGAAAAGTTTTCCGTAATCAGTGGGTGTTTCATTAGTTTCAACAAGTGCGTTAAATAATCTTGCACCGTCGAGGTGGAATTTCAAACCGTTTTCCTTACAAACTTTGTCTATAGTTTTTAGTTCATTGAAATCATAAATTGAGCCGCCCCCTTTATTCATGGTATTTTCAACCGAAACCAGGCGTGTAAGTGGCCGGTGCGGATCGTTTGGTGGGTTGATGTGTGCTGCAACATCCGAAGCGGTAATCCTTCCCTGATCACCTTCGAGCAGGCAAACTGATGCGCCTGAATTCATGGCAATACCACCTCCTTCATAATAATAAACATGCGACAGTTTATGGCAGATCACTTCGTCACCGGGTTGTGTATGTGCTTTAATAGCAATTTGGTTGGCCATGGTTCCAGAAGCACAGAAAAGGGCAGCTTCCATGCCGAACATGGCAGCGGATTTTGCTTCAAGAGCAATAACAGTTGGGTCGTCGCCCAGAACATCATCGCCAACTTCGGCTGCAATCATGGATTTCAACATTTCCGGTGTTGGACGGGTAACGGTATCACTTCTGAAGTCGATCATTGGAGGGGGTGGGGTTTAGGATTTAGGGTTTGAAGTCCCGATAGCTATCGGGATTGAAGGGATTGAAGGGTTTGAGGAGTTTGCAGAGTTTGAAGGGTTTGTAGAGTTGGAAGGGTTTCTATAGTTTGACGGCTTCAAAACCATTGACTAATTTCTGTTAACTATTTTTTTTTAACTATTAACTATTTTTCTTTTAACTATTCCCCAATTCAATGTCAATGCCGACTTTGGAAACGGAATAATCCTTATTAAATCGTATAAATACCTGGTGAGCCGGATGAATCGTATATGCTTCTATATCAGCTATTGTGTCAAAATCCATTTCCAAAACAATGTCGTATGACCAGTTGAGCTTACGCACATCAATTCCCGCTTTATAGCGTCGGATCACATCAATTGCTCCGGGCAATTCATCCAGTTTTTTCAGCACTTCATTTGCGGCTGCTGCTTTTTCGGATTCACTGGCAAATTCTTTAAGTTTGAACATTACAATGTGGCGGATCATTTGGGTAGGGGTTGGGTTTTAGGGGTTTAAAGTCCCGATATCGGGATTGATGGGATTGATGGGATTGACGGGTTTGAAGAGTTTAAAGGGTTTGAAGACCCAAAGGGCATTTGATACTTTGATTTCTCGTCACTTCAATTGTTCAATTATTCATTTATTCAAATGTTCAATTATTCCCATATCTTCATTTCGTTTTCACACCTTCTCCAAGTCTTCCCTTCACTTAATTATTTAGAAAGGCTTCCTTAATCTGATCAAGTCCTTTTA